>JBEGRT010000377.1:0-3492 GCA_041180305.1 Pseudomonadota bacterium | reverse complement strand
GCCAGCGAGCCCGCCGGTCTCCGGCAAGACGCTGGCACCCGCGTCAACAGTCGAACGCAAGATGGGGCCTTCCAAGGCAAGCGCTGCTGATACCCCTCGCCTGGCCGCCCGCCGTACCACGGTGGTGCCTGCCTGTGAGCGAGTGTGGTCGCCGCTGTCTGTGGTGAAACGCCCCATGTCCCCCGCCCTCCCCCTGCCAGACATTCCTGCCGGAGGCACTTTCGTGCCCCTGGTGGCGTTCGGTCATGGGGCGAGCGGGCCTGTGTTTCGTGCGTTGGCGCACGCGCCCCTGCTGCACTGACCTGCGCTTCACGGCCAGCCAGTTTCAGCCCAGGCAATTCCTTCACCGGTTCGTTCGTGTTGATTCGTGCATGACAAGGGTTGCCGGCCCGCAAGGCTGGTGACTGCATGAGGCTGCGCCCGGCGCCATCCCGGGCAGGCCTCGTTGTGTCACAGGAGTGCACATGAAGCGCATGCTGATCAACGCCACGCAGCCGGAAGAACGCCGCCTGGCCATTGTTGACGGACAGAAACTGCTCGACTTCGAGACCGAAATCGAAGGTCGCGAACAGCGCAAGGGCAACATCTACAAGGCCGTGGTCACCCGCGTCGAGCCCTCGCTCGAGGCCTGCTTCGTCGATTACGGCGAAGAGCGTCACGGCTTCCTGCCGTTCAAGGAAATCTCCCGCCAGTACTTCAAGGAAGGCGTGGAAGTCCGTTCGGCCAAGATCCAGGACGTGATCAAGGAAGGCCAGTCGCTGCTGGTCCAAGTCGAAAAGGAAGAACGCGGCAACAAGGGTGCCGCCCTGACCACCTTCGTCTCGCTGGCTGGCCGTTACCTGGTCCTGATGCCCAACAACCCCCGTGGGGGTGGCGTGAGCCGTCGCATCGAAGGCGACGACCGCGAAGAGCTCAAAGAGGCCATGGATCAGCTCGAATACCCCAAGGGGATGAGCCTGATCGCCCGCACCGCCGGCATCGGCCGTACCGCCGCCGAGCTGCAGTGGGACCTGAACTACATGCTCAAGCTGTGGACGGCCATCGACGAGGCCTCCCGCGAGGGCAAGGGCGCCTTCCTGATCTATCAGGAATCGTCGCTGGTGATCCGCGCCATCCGCGATTACTTCACCTCCGACATCGGCGAAATCCTGATCGACACGGACGACATCTACGAGCAGGCCAAGCAGTTCATGCTGCACGTCATGCCCGAGACGGCCAACCGTGTGAAGCGCTACCGCGATGACGCGGCCCTGTTCTCGCGCTTCCAGATCGAGCACCAGATCGAAACGGCCTTCAGCCGCACGGTGAACCTGCCTTCGGGCGGCGCCATCGTGATCGACCACACCGAAGCCCTGGTGGCCGTGGACGTGAACTCGGCGCGCGCCACCCGTGGCGGCGACATCGAGGAAACCGCCTTCCGCACCAACCTGGAAGCCGCCGACGAAATCGCCCGCCAGATGCGCCTGCGCGACCTGGGTGGCCTGATCGTGGTCGACTTCATCGACATGGAAGAGGGCAAGAACCGCCGCGAGGTCGAGCAGCGTCTGCGTGACGCCCTGCGCTTCGACCGTGCCCGCGTGCAGTTCAGCACCATCAGCAAGTTCGGCCTGCTGGAAATGTCGCGCCAACGCCTGCGCCCTGCGCTGAGCGAAGGCAGTCACATCACCTGCCCGCGCTGCAACGGCACCGGCCACATCCGCGACACCGAATCGTCGGCGCTGCAGATCCTGCGCATCATTCAGGAAGAGTCCATGAAGGACAACACCGCCGCCGTGCACGTGCAGGTGCCGGTGGAAGTGACCTCTTTCCTGCTGAACGAAAAGCGCACCGAGATCACCAAGATCGAACTCAAGCAACGCGTGACCGTGCTGCTGGTGCCCAACCGCCACCTCGAGACGCCCAACTACAAGCTCGAGCGCCTGCGCCATGACGACCCGCGCCTGGAAAACATCCAGGCCAGCTACGCCATGGTGGAAGACGTCGAGGAAGACGTGGGCATCACCCGCCGCGAAAAGAGCGCCAAGCCCAAGCAGGAGCCGGTGATCAAGGGCGTGCTGCCCGACCAGCCAGCACCCGTGGCACCGCCCAAGCCTGAGCCCGCCCCCGCACCGGTGGCCGCGGCACCCGCGCCTGTGGCGCCCGCCCCGGTGGCCGCCCCTGCCCCCCGCAACGGTGGCTTCTTCGGCTGGGTCAAGCGCCTGTTCAGTGCGCCTGAACCCTTCGTGGCCGCACCGGCACCTGCTGCCACACCGGCTGCAACACCGGCGCCTGAGGCCGAATCGACCGATGGCAAGACCGGTGGCCGTGGCCGCCGCGATGGCCAGCGCCAGGGTGGCCGCGATGGCAACCGCCGTGGTGAACGCAGCGAGCGCGGTGAACGTGCCGAAGGTGAACGCGGCAGCCGCCGTGGCCGCGAAGAGCGCGCCGACCGCCCCGCCAGTACCGAAGGTGAAACCCGCGAGGAACGTGGTGGCCGCAACCGCCGTGGCCCGCGTGACGAGCGCGCCGATCAGGCCAGCACCGAAGCCCGCGCCGAGGGCCAGGCCCGCGAAGGCAACCGCCGCCGCCGCGAACGTGGCCCGCGTGAAGCCCAGGCCGAAGGTGCCAGCACCGAAGCCCTGGACACCAGCGTCAACACCCTGGTGAATGCCGAGGGTGTGGAAGCCCCTGCGGCCAGCGCCGATGACGCTGCCGGTGAAGCCCGCGAAGGCGGCCGTCGCCGTCGCCGCGGTGGCCGTGGCCGTGGTGGTGAAGGCACTGAGGCCGCCGAGGGCGCCGAAGTGAATGGCGACACCGCCGTGGAAGGCACCGACGGCGCTTCCGCCGAATCGGCAGACGCCGCAGAGGGCGAAGGTGAAGATGGCGGCCGCCGCCGTCGCAGCCGCGACCGCTACCGCCGTGGCGAGCGCCGTGAGCGCACCGAAGGTGAAACCACCGAAGGCAGCGCACCCGCAGAAGCCGGCCTGAGCCTGGCCCTGCCCAGCGGCACCGACGACACCGGCCCGTTCAGCCTGGCGCCAGCAGCGGCCGAAGCGGCAGCCCACGTCGAGGTTCAAGCGCCCGTCGAAGCCAGCCCGCAGGCCCTGGTGGCAGCACCTGCCGCACCCGTGGAAGCCGCACCGGCGCCTGCCCCCGTGGTGGAAGCCTATGTGCTGAACCTGGAAACCCTGAGCCAACTGGCCCAGAGCGCCGGCCTGGAATGGGTCAACTCCAACGCCGACAAGGTGCGTGCGGTTCAGGAAGCCATTGCAGCCGAACCCAAGCCGGTGCACGTGCCCCGCGAGCGCAAGCCCGTGGTCGTGGTCGACGACGGCCCGCTGATCCTGGTCGAGACCCGCAAGGACCTCAGCCAGATCAAGCTGCCGTTCGAGGAAAGCGCCCGCTGATCTGAGCTCAGCGCACAAAAAAGCCCGGTGACATTCACCGGGCTTTTTTCATGCCTGAAACAGGCTGCGGATCAGGGCTTGGCAGCCGCTGGCTCGGGCACCAGCG
>JBEGRT010000376.1:0-3673 GCA_041180305.1 Pseudomonadota bacterium | reverse complement strand
TCCGTAGGCGCAACAGGCAGCCTCCAATCCCCCTGCGCCCGGCAAACGGGCGCGCATACACGCCATCGGGGATATGGATTCCCGCGTATGGCAGCCAACTGTGGACGCCGAGCGGCTTCGTTGCTGCTAGCGTCAACACGAGCACCATCGACGCGCACGGGACATCCGTCGGCCGCGTGGGGGATGGCTCATCGACGATGCTCAATTGGGGCATCACCGGGACCAACGCATACCCGCTGATCGTCGGTGGCGCATTCATGGTGCGCGAGGTATCGACGGCAAACCAAACGGCCGTCGGCCTTGGCGGAACAACGCTCTCCAGCGGCCTGTATGGCGGCGTCGGTCAGTACACGGCAACGACCGCAGGCGGCTGGATGCGTGGCTCGCTTGGCAGCGGTGACCAGCCCATCAACGGCCCCACGGTGGCCATCGGCTCGATTGTTGCGGCCGTCTACATTTCCCGCGCGGCGACGGATCACACGCTGTTCGTCAATGGCGTCAAATACACGTCGAACGCGAACAACAGCGGCCTGAACGATAGCTGGGCGAACTTCACGATCAACGCCGCTAGGCGTGCGACCACGGCTATTTTCTACGGTAAGCAATCGACCGCGCTAGGCTTCTACGCCACGAACGGCGCAGACCCCGGCGACCGCTGGCTAGAAGAGTTCTCGAAGAATCCGTGGGGCGCATGGTTTGCCCCGCGTAGGGTGTTTCTGCCGGTCGGGTTCACGACTGGCGCCGCGACGCATACGACGACTGGCGCCCTAGTCGCCGATGCCGCCGTCGTCGCCGGTGCCGCGTTGCACCCGCACACGACTACAGGCGCGCTGTCTGCGCAAGCCGCGACAGTTTCCGGCGCGGCAGTACATCCGCACACCACATCCGGCGCGCTTGTTGCCGATGCCGCCGTTGTCGCTGGATCGGCAACGCTATCGCCGACGCCTGTAACGCATACAACGACCGGCGCGCTTGTGGCTGGCGAGGCCACGGTATCCGGCCAGGCTGCCGCCCCGTCGCGCGGCGGCAATCCGTACTACGACGAGCCCAAGAAAAAGCGCCGGTTCATCCAAAAGATCGGCAACAAACTCGTTGTCTTCAACAGCGCAAACGAGGCCATCCGCGCCCTAGAGAGCGACAAGTCAGCGCCGGCCGAGGAACAAGCGGAGACGGTCGCGCCTGCCAAAAAGGCCGACAAGGCGCCTATTGTCCCCGAACTATCGATCAGCATCCCGGAAATAAAGGCTGTCGCAGAGAATCACGGTAGAGCCGAGGAAGTATCTACACTGATTCGCCAGCGCGACTATTCCGAGGTTATCGCCATCTATGAGGCAATCATCCGCCAGCAGGACGAGGAAGACATAGAATTGATACTGTTGATGCACTGACGCAAATATGACGCTAGAAGAGCAGCTGCACGCGGGTTCACGAGCCCGCGAGGTATTGGAGAACGAGGCATTCATCGCCGCGTTTGAAACCATCGAAAAGGACGTGTTAGAACAATGGACGAACTCCCCCGCCCGCGACGCGGAAGGCCGCGAAAAGTGCTGGACGTACCTAATGCTGTTGCGGAAGGTGAAGGCACAGCTGCAATCGACGATGGAGGGCGGGAAACTGGCCCAAGTGGAATTGACCCACAAGCAGTCGATTCGGGAGCGGCTGCAAGCCCGATGGAATGGGATGAGTTCGAGCGACGTGTGAAGGCTCTTGCGTCCGGCAAGTATCGCAAGCCTGTGGCGATTGCATACCATCCGGCGCCCCGCAGTGATATCATTGCGGCAGACTGGAATATCCTCGTGAGAATCGGCGCCGAATACTGCGCAGATACTGACGGCAACAGAATCGAAATCTAGCGTTCGGGCAGCGCGCTTAGATGCACCAATAGCTGCCAGATAGGCCAGCGCCGTGAGGCGTCGCCAGAGGTGTGAATGGACAGTTCGGTAACGGACACATCGGCCCCGCTCGATACTGCATCGGCGGCAAGCCTGTTCGCTTCTATGCTTGATGATGCTCCACAAGAGCCGGTTAAGCAGGAGGCGGCACCGCAACCCGCAGAAGAACCCAAGCCGGAAGCCGCTGAACCTGCGGCAGATACTCCGGCTGACGACAACGAGCCTACCGTCACCGTAAAGATCGACGGCAAGGATGTCGAAGTCAAACTGTCTGAGCTGACCAAGGGCTATCAGACCGCGAAAGCAAGCACCCTGCGTTTCGAGGAGGCATCGCACACCAAGCGACAAGCCGAGTCGGAACTGGCGAAGGTGCGGCAAGAGCGGCAAGCCACGATGGAAAACCTACAGCGCGTTCGGGTGCAACTCGAGGGCGTGATGCAGGCGCAGCAGCAAAATGTGGACTGGGACAAGCTCCTAACGGATGACCCGGCAGAGTACCTCCGGCAGCAACACCTCGCGCAAAAGCGACAAGTGGCGCACCAGACGGCAACCGCCGAGCTTCAACGGATCGCCCAGCTGCAACAGGCAGAGCACGAACAGGGTCGCAAGTCTTACCTCATCGAGCAGCACGAGCAACTTATGAATGCCGTGCCCGAGTGGAAAGACCCGACCAAGGCTCAAGCTGAAAAGGCGGCTCTCCGTGAATACCTGCTGAGCGCGGGTTATGCGGAAGATGCCGTCGCATCCGTCAGCGACGCTAAAGCCGTCCTGCTGGCCCGCAAGGCAATGCTCTATGACCAGATCATGAGCAAGGCCAACGCTGAGGCCAAGAGGGTTCCCACATTGCCGAACAAATCCATCCGCCCTGGCGCGGGTGAAGCGCCCAACGTAGACCGCCGCACGGCGAGCTATCAGAAACTGGCGAAGTCAGGCAAGGTGGAGGACGCGGCCGCGGTGTTCGCATCATTGTTGTGAACGCATAGCGCCTAGAAGGCGCCGGAGAATTTGAAATGGCTGCTCCAAGTGGAACATTCCTTACCACGGCTGCAATCGGCAACCGTGAAGACCTGAGCGATGTCATCTATCGCATCAGCCCGACCGCTACCCCGGTCCTGAACCGGTCCAGCAAGACCAAGGCGACGCACACCCTGCATGAGTGGCAGACCCAAGACCTGGCCGCCGCGGCGTCCAACGTCCAGTCTGAAGGCGATGAACTCACGGCCAAGACCGTCACCCCGACTGTCCGCCTGACCAACCGCTGCCAGATCAGCACCAAGGGCGTGATCGTCTCGGGCACGCAGCAGGCGATGAATCCCGCCGGCCGCAAGGACGAGATGGCCTATCAGCTTTCGATGGCGTCGCTTGAACTCAAGCGCGACATGGAGACTGACATGTGCAGCCTGTCTGTGCTCGCCACTTCGCCGCGTCAATCGCGTGGCCTGCGCGGGTGGCTGGTTGACAACGTCTCGCACAACGGCTCGACGCTGGCGTCGTACACGGGCAATACCGCGTACAGCACCGGCACCCTGCGCTCCTTCACGGAGTCGCAGGTCAAGAGCGTGCTGCAGCTCCAGTACACGGCCGGCGGTGACCCGGACGTGATCATGCTGCCGCCTGCGTTGAAGCAGACGTTCTCGGGCTTCACCGGCAACGCCACCCGCATGGACAAGTCGGAGGACGCAAAGCTGTACGCGGCCATTGACTTCTACGTGTCGGACTTCGGCACGCTGGAGTGCGTTGCGAACCGCTTCATGCCGACGCGGGATGTCTACATCCTTCAG
>JBEGRT010000375.1:0-5917 GCA_041180305.1 Pseudomonadota bacterium | reverse complement strand
CGCGCCATGTTCGCGCAGGACCCGGGCCGCTTCGAGCGTTGGGCCATCGAGGCCCCGCATGTGTTCGCTGACCTGTCGCGTGCCCGCTGGGACGTGGCCACGGGCCAGCACCTGATGAACCTGGCGCGCGAATGCCAGCTGGAAGCGCGCCGCGATGCCTTGCTGGGCGGCCAGCCCATCAACCACACGGAAGACCGGGCGGTGCTGCACACGGCGCTGAGAGCGCCCCAGGGGCAGGGGCCCCAGGGCTACGCCGTGCATGCGGTGCTCGATGCCATGCTGGCCTATGCCGAGCAGGTGCGCGCCACGGCCGGTGGCACCGAGCCAGGTTGCATCACCGATGTGGTGAACATCGGCATTGGCGGCTCTGACCTGGGGCCGCAGATGGTGGTGCAGGCGCTCGATGCCTGGGTGCACCCGAAGCTGCGTGTGCACTTCATCTCGAATGTCGACGGGCATGATCTGGCGCCGCTGCTGCGCACCCTCAAGCCGCAGCACACGCTGTTCATCGTCGCCTCGAAAACCTTCACCACCCAGGAAACCATGGCCAACGCCCACGCGGCACGCCAGTGGTTCCTGGACCAGGGTGGCACCGACATCGCCCGGCACTTCGTGGCCACCACCACCAACGTGGCCGAGGCCCGGGCCTTTGGCATCACCACCACCTTCGGCTTCTGGGACTGGGTGGGCGGGCGCTTTTCGCTGTGGTCGGCCATTGGCCTGCCGATCGCACTGGCCCTGGGCGCCGAGCACTTCAAGGCCTTGCTGGCCGGTGCCCATGCCATGGATCGGCACTTTGCCCAGGCCCCGCTCGAGCGCAACCTGCCCGTGTGGCTGGGCCTGATGGACCTGTGGAACCGCAACTTCCATGGCCACAGCAGCCACTGCATCGCGCCCTACCACCAGGGCTTGCGCCGCTTCCCGGCCTTCTTGCAGCAACTGGTGATGGAAAGCAATGGCAAACGGGTCGATGCCCAGGGCCTGCCGCTGCCCTATGCCACCAGCGACGTGGTGTGGGGTGAGGCAGGCACCAACGGCCAGCACGCCTTCTTCCAGATGCTGCACCAGGGCACCGATGTGGTCCCGGTGGAATTCGTGCTGGTGCGCCGCACGGCCCACCGCGACGAGGCCAGCTGGTCACCCGAGTTGCGCAGCCTGATGGCCCGTCAGCACGAGGCCTTGCTGGCCAACGGCCTGGCTCAGGCGCAAGCGCTGATGTGGGGCAAGACCGCCCAGGAGGCTGCGCGCGAAACCGTGCCCACGGCCTCGAAAGTGATCGCGCCGCAGGTGCTGGCCCAGCACCGCACCTTCCCGGGCAACCGGCCCAGCATCACCCTGATGCTGGAGCAGCTGACCCCTGAAGCACTGGGCGCCCTGGTGGCGCTGTACGAACACCGCACCTTCGTGACCGGCGCCCTGTGGGGCATCAACAGCTTCGACCAGTGGGGCGTGGAGCTGGGCAAGGCCATGTGCAAGGATTTGCTGCCCCGCCTGGAAAGCGGCGACACCCGGGGGCTGGATGCGGCCACGGCGGGCTTGCTGCGGCGGCTGAAGGGCTGAGGCTGACAGGGCGCTTGACTCTGGACACCCCAACGAAAACGGCACCCGAGGGTGCCGTTTTTTCATGCGCAGTGGAATGGACCGTGGCGCTCAGGCCGCTTCCAGCACCTTGCGCATCTTCTTGAGCGCGGCCACTTCGATCTGGCGGATGCGTTCGGCGCTCACGCCGTATTGCGCAGCCAGGTCGTGCAGGGTGGCACCGCCCGAGCCGTCGTCGTTGACCTTGAGCCAGCGCTCTTCCACGATGTGGCGACTGCGGTCGTCCAGGCCTTCCAGGGCCGAGGCGATGCCCTGGCTCGACAGCCAGTCGCGGCGGGCGGCATCGAGCATTCGGGTGGGCTCGTGCACCTCGTCGGCCAGGTAGGCCAGCGGGGCCACCGGCGCGTGGTCATGGTCGTCGTCGGCCTGGGCTTCCAGCGCCACGTCGCCGCCAGCCATGCGGGTTTCCATCTCGATGACGTCTTCAGGGCGCACGTCGAGTTCGGCCGCCACGCGGTGGATGTCGGCCTCGGACAGGCCGGCGCGGCCTACGTGGGCATCGTCGGCTTCGCCCTTGAACTGGTGCTTGAGCGAGCGCAGGTTGAAGAACAGCTTGCGCTGGGCCTTGGTGGTGGCCACCTTCACCATGCGCCAGTTCTTCAGGATGTATTCGTGGATCTCGGCCTTGATCCAGTGCATGGCGTAAGACACCAGGCGCACGCCCTGGTCAGGGTCGAAGCGCTTGACGGCCTTCATCAGGCCGACATTGCCTTCCTGGATCAGGTCACCCTGGGGCAGGCCGTAGCCCATGTACTGGCGCGAAATCGACACCACCAGGCGCAGGTGCGACATCACGAGCTTCGATGCGGCCTGCAGGTCCTGCTGGTCGCGCAGGCGGCGGGCCAGGGCCTGTTCCTCGTCAGCCTCGAGCATGGGGATGGCCTGCACGCTGCGGATGTAGGCGTCCAGGTTGCCCAGAGAGGGCACAACACTCCAGGGGTCGCGGGTGGCGAGGGCAGTGGTCATCGTCATGTGAAATGGCTCCTTTCGGGTCCTTCCTTCGGAACATGTTAGCACTCCTGATCAGAGAGTGCTAAGGCCGAAAAGTTCCGGGGTTTTGGGGCGTGGATGAGCTTGCACGCAGCCTGCATCGCTGCCCCGGGCCATTTTTGCCTGCACCAGGCCCCCAAGTCCTTCAGTTCAGGGCCGTGGGCTGGCGCATGGCATGGTGCATGCCCCAGTGGTCCACAGCGGCGACCAGCACGACCGATTCCCCTTCGGTGACACGGGCATCGATCTCTGCCAGGTCCACGCACAGGCGCAGCACTTTCAGCCGCAGCGTCGGGTCCTGGATTTCAGCCATCAGTTCGGCCAGCGTGCGCTCGTCCACTGGGCAGGCATCGGCCCATTGCAACTGTTGGCTCGACAGCAGGTCTTCGCAAAAGGTGTCCAGCACGGTGAGCCATTCTGGCCGGGTCAGGCCCAGTTGCTGGTGAACGGCCAGGCGTTCCAGCCACTCGATTTCTGCGTCGGCGATGTCACCGTCTGCCACCACCGTCAGGGCGACGATGCGGGCAGCGGCTTGCGGGCTGTCGGTGGGATATCGGCGCATCAAGGGCTCCTTGGGTGCGAGGGGTGTGATGTGGTGATTGACGTCCGGTTTCAGGATTCATGCCCCAGCACGCGCCGTTGCAGCCGCCGCGTGTCGTGCCCCCGGCGCCAGGTGCGCAGCACATACCGCGCCGCCCTTGCCAGGGCCTGATCCAGCGCGGTGCGCCAGTCACCGGCCACCGAGGCCACCACCACGGAGCCTCCGCCATCCGTGCGCAAGGCCACCTGACAGCGTTTGTCGATGCCGCCACGCGGGCCATTCACATCGGACATCTGCACCTCGGCGTGTGGCACCAGCCACATCAGGCGGCGCAGCACGAAACGCACCCGGCGTTCGGCCAGGTCGCGCAGTTCGGTGGCTTGCGGGTGGCGGGACTTGAAGAGCACTTGCATTGCGGGTCTCCATGGGTTGAGGAACGCATGCAATGTGGCGCGGCGGGCCGTTCGGGAACAGCAGCATTTTGTGAAACCAGACATCGGAGAAACCTGAACACCCGGCCGGCGTCTGGCCTCAAGATGCGCGGTTTGCCCGCGTGCGATGCTGTGCGAAGGTTTTGGATGCTTCGGATTTTCCTGAAGATGGGTGCTGTGAATATCGCTTCTTTCGAAGCTTTGGTGGGGGCACATTGGGGCGGTCGTCCCACCGAATCACCTCTTGCGGAGAATTGCCGTGCGAAGCTACCCCCACAACAGCCCCGAAGCGGCTGCGCGCATCGTTGCCCTGGTGCTCATCTCCGATGGGCATGTGTGCCGTTCCGAGTACGACCGCCTCCGGCAGGTCGGGGCCGAGCACGCGCTGGGCCTGGAGCCTCAGCTCCTGCCGCACATCGTGCACACCTTGTGCGAGGAGTTGATGTCCTCAGGCCATGTGGGCGCCTCGCTCATGGCCCAGGTCGATGACAGCACCCTCGCGGCGCTGATGGCCGAGATTTCCGACCCGGTGCTGCAACGCACGGTGTTGCGCCTGTCCCTGGCGGCGGCGGGTGCCGATGGCCACCTGGCTGATGGCGAGACCTTGGTGCTCGATGCCGTGCGGCGTCATTGGGGGCTGGACGAGGCCGATGCCGAGGTGCCTGTGAGGTCAGCCAGGGGACGCAGCAGGGCCACTGCCCCGGCCTTCATTTCGCCGTCGGCATGATGAAGGCGTTGCCTGCATCCACGTCATCGGGCCAGCGCTGCATGACCGATTTCTGGCGGGTGTAAAAGCGCACGCCTTCTTCGCCGTACACGTGCAGGTCGCCAAACAGGCTTTGCTTCCAGCCACCAAAGCCTTGCCAGGCCATGGGCACGGGAATGGGCACGTTGATGCCCACCATGCCCACCTGCACCCGCCGGGCGAATTCGCGCGCGGCCTGGCCGCTGCGGGTGAACAGGGCCACGCCGTTGCCAAAGGCATGGCCGTTGACGAGGGCCAGTGCCTGCTGGAAATCGGGCACCCGCACGCAACTGAGCACGGGCCCGAAGATCTCGTCCTGGTAGAGCTTCATGTGCGGCTGCACATGGTCGAACAGGGTGCCGCCCAGCCAGAAGCCATCGGGGTGTTCGGCGCATGCGTGCTGTCGGCCATCGACCCGCAAGGTGGCGCCTTCGGCCACACCCGCGTCGATGCACCCACGGATGCGTTCGCGTGCCGCAGCCGTGACGATGGGCCCCATCTCGGCATCGGCATGCAGGCCGCTTTTCACCTTCAACGCTCGGGTGCGCGCCTCCAGCACGGGCATCAGGCGCTCGCCCACATCGCCCACCAGCACGGCCACCGAGATGGCCATGCAGCGTTCGCCGGCCGAGCCATAGGCCGCGCCGATCAGGGCTTCGGCGGCCTTGTCCAGGTCGGCATCGGGCAGCACCACCATGTGGTTCTTGGCGCCACCCAGGGCCTGCACGCGCTTGCCGTGGTGCGCGCCGCGTTCGTACAGGCTGCGCGCGATCGGGGTGGAGCCCACGAAGCTCAGGGCGGCCACGTCGGGGTGTTCGATCAGGGCATCGACCGCGGCCTTGTCGCCTTGCACCACGTTGAACACGCCGGGTGGCAGGCCGGCTTCTTCCAGCAGGCGGGCCATGAACAGCGAAGGTGAGGGATCGAGCGGGCTGGGCTTGAGCACGAAGGTGTTGCCCGTGGCAATGGCCAGCGGGAACATCCAGCACGGCACCATGACCGGGAAGTTGAAGGGCGTGACACCGGCCACCACGCCCAGGGGCTGGCGCATCGTCCAGTTGTCAATGCCGGTGGAGGCCTGCTCGGTGTGGTCGCCTTTGAGCAGTTGCGGGATGCCGCAGGCGAATTCGACGATCTCGATGCCCCGGGTGACCTCGCCCTGTGCATCAGTGAACACCTTGCCGTGTTCGCTGGTGATCATGGCCGCCAGCGTATCGCGGTGCTGGTTGAGCAGCGCCAGGAAGCGGAACATCACGCGGGCGCGCTGGATGGGGGGTGTGTCGGCCCAGGCCGGGAAGGCGGCGCGCGCAGCGGCCACGGCCTGGTCCACCGTGGCGGCATCGGCCAGGCACACGCGCCGGGCCACCTGGCCAGTGGTCGGGTTCATGACCGGGGCATGGGCCGTGGCTGTGTGCAGGGCCTGGCCTGCGATGTGGTGGCCCACGTCGGCGGTGTCGGTGTGGAAGCTGGGCATGGTCAGGGGGCAGGGTGTGAGGTTAGGGCGGGTGTCAGGTCAGGGTGCGCAGGTCGGTGCAGGGCCGCTGGCCGAAGGCCTCAGACAGCACATGCGCCAGCAAGTGCCGGGCCGCCTGATCGGGTGGCACCAGGGCG
>JBEGRT010000374.1:0-9455 GCA_041180305.1 Pseudomonadota bacterium | reverse complement strand
CCGGCACGATCACGCCAACCGGCGTGCCCGGGGGCACCGAGCAGGCGCCCGTTTCCAGATGGCCTTCGGTCAGGAAGCTCAGGCGGTCACGCAGTTCGGGCCCGAACATCAGCGGGTTGGTGTACTCGGGGCGGGCGCTCACGCGGGTGATGCGGGCATTGAGCGGCTTGTCGCAGCCCGAGATCTGCACCTGGAAGCTGCTGCCGGGCATGAAGCGGGGGCGCAAGTCGTTGGGCACGAAGAAGCGCACGCGCATGCTGTCCTTGTGCAGGATGTTCATCACCGAAGCGCCCACCTGGGCGAATTCGCCCTTGCGCACGAAGATCTCCTGGATCACGCCGGTCACGGGCGCGCTCACCTGCTTTTGTTGCAGCAGCCATTGCACCTGGTCCACACCGGCCTTGGCGGCGTCTTCCTGGGCTGCTGCGGCGGCGCGTTCGTCGGTGCGGGCGCCTTCCTTGGCGGCCTTCAGGGCGGCGCGGGCCTCTTCCACCTGGGCTTCGGCCAGCTTCAGGTTGGTGCGGTCGGATTCAACCTGGGCTTCCGAAATGAAGCCCTTCTTGAGCAGGGCTTCGGTCTTCTTCAGCTGCGTGGTGGCCTGCTCGCGCTGGGCCTTGGCGGCGCGCAGCTTGGCGCGGTAGGCGTCGAGCTCGGCTTCGCGGGCGCCCTTGTTCAGGTTTTTCTTCTGCGCTTCGGCCTGCTGCTTGCGGGCCTGGGCCTCGGCCAGCTGGGCCTGTTCACGGTTCGATTCCAGCACGTACAGGGCGTCGCCTGCCTTCACGCTCTGGCCTTCTTTCACGCCCATCTGGGCCAGGATGCCCGCCACGGGCGAGGCCACCTGGGTCATGTCGGCTTCCACATAGGCGGGCAGCTGGGCGGTTTCGCGCGGGTCGTTGCAGGCGCTCAGGGCCAGCACGCTGGCCACGGCGGCCAGGCTTGCCATGCGGCGCGAAGAGAAAGTCAATGCAAGGCGTTGGGTCGGGTGGAGCATGGGCACACTCGGCAATCTTGGAATTCTGGGAAAAGGCGCGGGCAGCCGGTCAGAGGCGCCCCAGCTCCACGTACAGCGGGCGGTTGTCAATGCCCGGGCGAGGGTCGTCGCCATAACTCAGCCAGAAGTGTGTCGAGAACAGCTTCTGGCGCTTGTAGCCGCGGGGCACTTCCAGCAGCGGGTCGTCGTTGCACAGGGCGCAGGCCAGTGCGTCGTACTTCTGGCCGGCGTTGGCCATGATCCAGTCGATCAGGGCCTGGTACACCGCCTTGTCGTCGCCGGCCACCAGCGTGGTGTGCAGGGTCAGGTAATTCAGCATGCCGCCCACCGGGGGCAGCTTGAAGCCGCCGAACAGGCCGGCGTACACGTTGTACAGCGGGCGGATCACCTGCATGATGGGCTTCATGCCCACGATGCGGGTCTGCTTGAAGGCCTTCTGGTTCCAGCCGCCCAGCATGCCCACGATCTGGCCGCCCTGGATCGCCAGGGCGTAGTCACCGATCGAGATGCCCGCGTAGTAAGGGTCCTTGGCCATCATCTTGCTGAAGTCATAGCAAGGGTAGCCATTGCGGCGGGGCGCTTCGCGGTCAAAGAAGGCCTGCATGGCCGGCACATCGGCCGCGGTGGCCGCGCGGATCTCCACGCCCGCCGGAATGCGGGGCTTGGCCTTGCGTGTGTAGATGAAGCTGGTCTCGATGGTGTGGCTCACCCAGTAGTCGAACAGCACGCCGCTGGCCGCATTGCGGGCCGCATCCAGAGGGGCGGTGTTGTCCTTGAGCACGATGCCCTGCAGCAGGTCCTGCCCCGTGCGGAATTCCTTCTGCGCAATGAACAGCTGCGAGGCAATGCCGCGGCGGCGGTAGAAGGGGTCCACGCGGGTGTCACCCGAATAGAACACGCGGCGGCGCTTGCCGCTGATGTACAGGTCTCGGCCCGAGATCACGGTGAGGCCGGCGAGCACATCGGGGCGCTCGTCGTCATCGGCCACGGTGATCACGAACTCTTCGCCGATCACGGCCGCGCCGGTGAAGAAATCGGGCGTGCGCTGGAAGCACATTTCGGCAGGCCCAGGCATGGTGATCTTTGTCACCAGGTCCTGGATCTTGGGGTTGTCGGCCTTGTTGCCCAGCCGGACCGTGATCGCCATGGAAACCTCTTGTCGTTCTGCGGGAAATGAACTGCGTCGCAAGGATAGGGGATGCGTGCCCCGTTCAAGCGTCGATCAGCGCCACTTGTGGCGCCTTTTGGTCGAGCACGTCACGCAGCACGTCAGGGATGGCTCCCTTCCAGTGCCGCAACGGCTCGATCTTGATGTTGCCTTCGATCATGCCGCGCAGGCGGCACTGGTCGAGGTAGACCTCGCGCATGTGGGGCAGGGCCACACAGGCAGCGGCTTGCAGCTGGCCCAGCTCACGGGCCAGCTTGTAATGGAAGCTGCTCATCAGGCCACGTTCCACCTGGGCCGACAGGCTGTCCTGCAAGGCTTGCGCATCGGCGCCTTCCTGGCATTCCACCAGCAGCACGTAGCCGGGCGTGCGTCCGCGCGATTCATCCAGCGCCAGCAGGGTCACGGGCATGGCGCGCTGCATCTGCAGGCCGTCGAGCACTTCCTGCACGCGGGTGGCAGCGGTCTTCTCGCCCACCAGGTCCACGCCATCGTTGCGGCCCAGGAAGGTCAGGCAGGGCACCGAACCCAGGAAGCCGTCCACACGCACCACGTCGCTCATCTTGTAGCGGGCAAAGCCCGAGCCCGTGGTCATGATCGGGATCACTTCCATGCCTTCCTTGAGCTGCCAGCTCGGGATCACCTCACCGGTGTCCACGCGCTCGAACTCGTAGAAGTGGCTGGTGTAGGCCAGCGGGAAGCGGCCGCGGAAGGGGAAGGTCACCACCCCTTCGGTCGCCCACAGGCCCTTGCCCTGGAAGGCGGCGTGCGGCAGCAGCTCGCGCAGGCGCTGGGCCCACGGGGCGGCCGCAGCCGTGTCCCAGGCGCTGACCACGGCCAGCTTGGGCCACAGGTGCTTGAAGAAGGTGGGGCTCAGCTGGCCATCCCAGGCGCGCAGCAGGCGCGCGGCGCGTTCCGAGCGTGGGCAACGGGTGCCGGCCATGCGGGCCTCGCGGGCACCCCAGGTGCCGGTGGCCAGGCTCTCGGCCAGCTCCAGCCGCCATGCCGACATCTGCTCCATGGCGCCCAACGCGAACGTGGGGCTCCACACCGACAGGAACGCGAAGTTCTCATCGGCGCACAGGTTGGCGATGGTGGCAAACAGCGAGTCGTCCGAGGTTTCGGCCAGGGCCACGTCCTGCGGCACCGCCTGCGTCAGGTAGGCCAGCAGGCGCTTGCCGAACGACAGCATCTTCATGTCGTCGTTGATGTCGCCGGCCGTCTGGCTGCGCATCTCGGTCGGGATCCACGACAGCGACCAGTAGTGCGTGCCGTGCATCTGAGCCGGGTACTGGCGGTAGAGGTCGCCGAACCAGGCCGTGATGACTTCGTCCATCTCGGCCAGGAACATCTTCGAATACGGGATCCATTTCACGGCCGACGTCGAGCCGCTGGTGGGCTGGTAGCGCACCGTGGGCGAGTCGATCAGCAAGGCTTCCTTCGAGGCGCGCTGGCGTTCCAGCACCTCGGCGTAATCCTTGTAGGTGCTCAGCGGCACGGCCTTGGAAAACTGCTCCCAGGTCCAGTCGGCCTGCAGGCCACGCTTGCGGCCCTCCGGCGAATTGGCGGCCGCGACCAGCCAGCGTGACAGGCGTTCACGCTGAACCTGTTCCAGTTGCCCCAGTTGCTGCTCGAAACGGCGGCAACCGGGGTTGACGAGCGTTCGAAGGAGCTGGTGGCCGAGTGTGGTGCCGACCCCCATGCTCAGGAGGCCTTGCCTGCGTCGAGGGCGTTCTCGCCCTCATCGGCCCAGCGTTGCGTGGGCTGGGTGGCGTTGATCTTCTGTTCCACCTGCTTGCCCTGCACCTTCTGGCCCAGCACATTGCGCTTGAACCACTTGGTCGGGCGGTGCCACAGCGACAGCAGGATCGAGTGGTAATCCAGAGCGGCCAGGCAGGGCAGCTCGTGGCCCACGCGCCAGCCCGGGTTCACCTTGTCGAAGTAGGCGATGTGCTCGTTGCTGGCGGCCAGCTCCGGCGTGATGTCGGCCACGTCACCCTTGAGGTGCACGTAGTCGTGGCCGAAGTCCAGCACGCCCTTTTCCTTGTCGTAGTACTCGGGGAACAGCTGCTGGCTGTACGACTCGGTCACATGCTTGTAGAACTCGTCGTTGCCCCAGGGGTCGCCACCGCTGCGGGGGAAGAACTTGTACGAGTTGTTGGTCATCAACAGGTACGTCTTGTAGCCCTTGGAAATCAGGAACCAGTACAGCGGGATCCAGGGCGGGCGCACCACGATCTGGCGCACGCAGAACTTGTAGAAGGCCTTGGCCAGTTCGTTGTTGCCCCAGTAGCGTTTGTCCACGATGGTGTCGCCACTGAAGATGCCGCGCACCTTGCGGCCGTCCACCGTCATGTGCATCAGCACCTGGGTGGAAAAACCCACCAGGCGGTCGTCCGATTTGCGGGTCACCATGATCACGCCGGTCTTCTTGCTCAGGTCACTGATGAAGATGTCCAGCGCGGTGTTCTCGTAGTACGACTGGTACAGCTCGTACATCTGCTTGATGTGCGTGACCGTCACCCGATCGATCGGGCAATAGAAAGTGCGCGTCTTTTCTTTGGGGGCAGATGTCGGCATGGTGATGCTCCGGAATGCTTGAACGATGGGTCGGCGGCAGCCATCGACCATCGGACAAAGGGGCTTGCTGCAAACGCAAAATGTTTCAATACGTTTGTGTGAATGATGCCGGTCACGTCACTGGGGGGCATGTGGGGCTTGCCCGGGGGGATCCCTCGAACGGGGGGTTTCCAATGACAGGGCTGGGGAGCGGGCTGTTTCAAACGCCCTGGGAAGGGTGTTGCGCACGCTGCCTTTTTCAAGGCCAATCCCGTGGCTGAGGGGCATTGGCAAGCAGTCTTCTATAAGACAGGGCTTGGCGATCTGCGGGGTAGCCCGTATAATCTTTAGGTTTTGCCGACACCGTGTCGGGTTTTTCAATCACTCGCAGGTGGGTGACGCCAGGTTCAGGCCCGGTTCAGCTCACCAGGTTGCTCGCGAAAAGATCGCATCGCCTCAAGCATGACGCCTTCTGAACGCAAGCCATCGAGCGATTTCCAGGATTCACAGGATTCCCTGTGGCCTGGCGAGAAGCCTGACGCCCCGATGCAGCCGCTGACGCGGGAGCAGGCGCAAGCCCTCCTTGCTCGGCACCCGACCCTTTCGCCCTGGCGCGTGATCGCCTGGCAGGTGGTGGTCGGTGTGCTGGTCGCGCTGCTGTGGGGTGTGGCGTCTGGTGATCTGGTCGCGGTCAAGTCGTCGCTCTACGGGGCGATGGTGGCTGTGGTGCCCAACGTGCTCATGGTGCGTGGGGTGTTCGGGCCCAACGGAGGGCGCAGTGTCGGTGGGTTGCTCGTGTGGGAGCTCATCAAGATCTGCGGCGCCGGTGCCCTGCTGGCGATTTCGCCGGTGGTGGTGCCGGGTCTGAGTTGGGCGGCCATGTTGATCACCATGGTGTTGTGCATGAAGGTCATTGGGGTGGCGCTGCTCTGGCAGGGTCGCTTGAAAAAATCTTGAATTGACGAGAGTTGCTGATGTCTGCTGAAGCTCACGCCGCCGAACACGCGTTGACCGCGCCCGAATACATCGGGCACCACCTCACCCACCTGCAGTACAACCTGGTGGGCAAGACCGGCAATCAAAGCCAGATCGTTGACTGGACCTACCTGAACGTCGACTCGCTGTTCTGGTCGATCTCCATGGGTCTGCTGGGCCTGATCGTCTTCTCGATGGCTGCCCGCAAGGCCACCTCGGGTGTGCCCGGCCGCCTGCAGGCTGCCGTCGAAATGATCATCGAGCTGGTTGACACCCAGGCCAAGGGCATCATCCACAACGCCACCTCGCGCAAGGCCGTGGCCCCTGCCGCCCTGACCGTGTTCATGTGGGTGTTCCTGATGAACGCGATGGACATGCTGCCTGTGGATCTGCTGCCCCGCATCTGGGAAGGCGCCTACGCCGCTGCAGGCCATGACCCGCACCACGCTTACATGCGCGTCGTGCCCACCGCCGACCTGTCCACCACCCTGGGCCTGTCGATCTCCGTCCTGCTGATCTGCCTGTACTACAACATGAAGATCAAGGGCGTTGGCGGCTGGATCAAGGAACTGTTCACTGCCCCCTTCCACGCGCATGGCCTCGCCGCTGTGGCTCTGGCCCCTGCCAACTTCGCCCTGAACCTGGTCGAATTCGGTGCCAAGACCATCTCGCACGGCATGCGACTGTTCGGCAACATGTATGCCGGCGAACTCGTGTTCATGCTGATCGCCCTGCTGGGCGCGGCCGTCGGCTCTTCGCTGACCCTCGGTGGTGCAGGCCTGTGGATCCTGCATGTGCTTGCCGGTTCTGCATGGGCCATCTTCCACATCCTGATCATTGCGCTGCAGGCCTTCATCTTCATGATGCTGACCCTGGTGTACATCGGTCAGGCTCATGAAGGCCACTGATCCGGCTTTCACGAACTCAAAGTTTTCTTCCCTCTCTTTTCTCTAACCAACCTTCTTTCTTTTAGGAGCAATCATGGAACTGGTGTTGGCAAACGTCGCTCTGGCTTGTGGTCTGATCATCGCCCTGGGCGCAATCGGTGCTTGTATCGGTATCGCTCTGATGGGCGGCAAGTACTTCGAAGCCACCGCTCGTCAGCCTGAGCTGATGAACGAACTGCAAACCAAGATGTTCCTGCTGGCTGGTCTGATCGACGCCGCCTTCCTGATCGGCGTTGGTATCGCCATGCTGTTCGCATTCGCCAACCCCTTCATCGCCGCTCTGGCCAAGTAATCGGTCTTTCTCGACTGAACAATCCCTGTAACCGAGAAAGGTCCGAGCCGTGAATCTGAACGCAACGCTGTTCGCGCAGATCGTGGTCTTCGGTGTCCTGTGGTGGTTCACGATGAAATTCGTGTGGCCCCCGATCACGAAGGCTCTCGACGAGCGCGCAAGCAAGATCGCTGACGGTCTGGCTGCTGCCGACAAGGCCAAGCTGGAATTGGCGAATGCCAACAAGAGCGTCCAGGAGCAGCTCGCCCAGTCCCGCGACGAAATCGCTCAACGCCTGGCCGACGCTGAAAAGCGTGCCGCTGCCATCGTTGAAGAAGCCAAGCAGCGCGCTTCGCAAGAAGCCGCCAAGATCGTGTCCGACGCCAAGGCTGAGGCTGATCAGCTGGCTGTCCAGGCCCGTGAAGCCCTGCGCGAGCAGGTCGCTGGCCTGGCCGTCAAGGGTGCCGAGCAGATCCTGCGTCGTGAGGTCTCCGCCGAGGTCCACGCCGACCTGCTGAGCCGTCTGAAGTCGGAGCTGTGATCATGGCCGAGCTTGCCACCATCGCCCGCCCCTACGCAGACGCGCTCTTCAAGGCCACCCCTGAGGCCGAGCAGGCTGCCTGGGTCGACCAGGTTCGCGCCCTGGCTGTCGTCGCTGCCGACGCACAGCTGCGCGAATTTGCCGACAACCCCCGTGTCACGCAAGAGCAAGTCTTTGGCGTGGTCACCGGGGCTGCCAAGGTGGTTCTGGCTCCGGTCGTGGCCAACTTCCTGCGTACCGTCCTGGAAAACGGTCGTCTGGCGGCTCTGCCGCTGATGGCCGAACAGTACCAAGCACTCGTGCAAGCCCGCCAGGGCGTTGCCGAAGCCCAGATCTTCAGCGCCTACCCGATCTCTGACGCCCAGGTGTCCGACATCGTGGTGCCGCTGGAAAAGCGCTTCGGTCGCAAGCTGGCTCCGACCGTTCAGGTTGATCCTGAACTCATCGGTGGTGTGCGCGTGGTCGTTGGCGATGAGGTGCTCGACACCTCCGTCAAGGCCCGCCTGGAACGCATGAAGTCGGCTCTCCTGGCGTGATCCGGAGCCGGCCCGCAACAGACACACTGTCGCTCACAACCCTGCCGGTGGCGTGCGCCACCGGTTGTCGTCAACGAGGTTTGCCCAAGGGCAGCCCTTGACCAGCCTGGGAGCAAAGCAATGCAACTGAATCCCGCAGAAATTTCCGAACTGATCAAGAGCCGCATCGAGGGTCTCGGCGCGGCTGCCGACATTCGCAACCAAGGTACCGTCATCTCCGTGACCGACGGCATCGTGCGCATCCACGGCTTGTCCGATGCGATGCAAGGCGAAATGCTCGAATTCCCCGCCAACGCTGCTGGCGTTCCCACCTTTGGTCTGGCCCTGAACCTGGAGCGTGACTCCGTGGGCGCCGTGATCCTGGGTGAGTACGAGCACATCTCCGAAGGCGACACCGTCAAGTGCACCGGCCGCATCCTGGAAGTGCCCGTGGGCCCCGAACTGGTGGGTCGCGTGGTCAACGCCCTGGGTCAGCCCATCGACGGCAAGGGCCCGATCGATGCCAAGCTGTCGTCGCCCATCGAGAAGATCGCCCCTGGCGTGATCGCTCGTGAATCGGTGTCGCAGCCTCTGCAGACCGGCATCAAGTCGATTGACTCGATGGTGCCGATCGGCCGTGGCCAGCGCGAGCTGATCATCGGTGACCGTCAGACCGGCAAGACCGCTGTCGCCATCGACGCCATCATCAACCAGAAGGGTCAAGGCGTGACCTGTATCTACGTTGCCATCGGTCAGAAGGCATCGTCGATCAAGAACGTCGTGCGCTCGCTGGAGCAAGCTGGCGCCATGGAGTACACCATCGTGGTGGCTGCCTCGGCCTCTGACTCGGCTGCCATGCAGTTCGTGTCGGCCTACTCGGGCTGCGCCATGGGCGAATACTTCCGCGACCGCGGTCAAGACGCCCTGATCGTGTACGACGACCTGTCCAAGCAAGCCGTCGCCTACCGTCAAGTGTCGCTGCTGCTGCGCCGCCCACCTGGCCGCGAAGCTTTCCCCGGCGACGTGTTCTACATCCACTCGCGCCTGCTGGAGCGTGCCGCTCGTGTGAACGCCGACTACGTCGAAGCCTTCACCAACGGCGAAGTGAAGGGCAAGACCGGTTCGCTGACCGCCCTGCCCATCATTGAAACGCAAGCCGGCGACGTGTCCGCTTTCGTTCCGACCAACGTGATCTCGATCACCGACGGTCAGATCTTCCTGGAAACCAACCTGTTCAACGCTGGTATCCGTCCCGCCATCAACGCCGGTATCTCGGTGTCGCGCGTGGGTGGTGCTGCTCAGACCAAGGTCATCAAGGGCCTGTCCGGCGGTATCCGTACCGACCTGGCGCAGTACCGTGAACTGGCGGCTTTCGCCCAGTTCGCTTCTGACCTGGACGCAGCCACCCGCAAGCAGCTGGACCGCGGTGCCCGCGTGACCGAGCTGCTCAAGCAGGCCCAGTACAGCCCTCTGTCCATCGCCCTCATGGCT
>JBEGRT010000373.1:0-2657 GCA_041180305.1 Pseudomonadota bacterium | reverse complement strand
GGCCGCAGCCGCGCCTGGCTGCTGGCCCACGACACCGACCCGCTGCCCGCCGGCTGCGCCGAGGCCTTCGCGCAGCTGGTGCAACGCCGCCTGACGCACGAGCCCGTGGCCTACCTGCTGGGCGAAAAGGAGTTCTTCGGCCTGCCGCTCAAAGTAGGGCCCGGCGTGCTGGTGCCCCGCCCTGACACGGAAGTGCTGGTCGAATGGGCGCTGGATTGCCTGCCAGCATCTGACGAAGGCACCGAAGGCCAGCCCCTGCGCGTGCTCGACCTGGGCACCGGCAGCGGCGCCATTGCCCTGGCGATTCAGCACCAGCGGCCCCAGGCGCAGGTCACGGCCGTGGACGCCAGCGAAGCCGCCCTGGCCATCGCGCGGGCCAACGCCCAGGCCCTGAACCTGCCCTTGCGCTGCCTGCTGGGCTCGTGGTTCACCCCGGTGGCCGGCGAGGTGTTCGACCTCATCGTGAGCAACCCTCCCTACATCGCCGAGGGCGACCCGCACCTGGGCGCCCTGGTGCACGAACCGATCAGTGCCCTGACCGCCGGCCCCGACGGCCTGACCGACCTGCGCCACCTGGTGGCCCAGGCACACCAGCACCTTGCCCCTGGCGGCTGGCTGCTGTTGGAACACGGCCACGACCAGCACGCCCCCGTGAAGGCCCTGCTGGAGGCCGCTGGCTTTGAGCAAGTGAGTGGTCGCTTCGACCTGGGCGGGCACGTGCGCTGCACCGGCGGGCAAACCCGCTCGGGGTGAGCCCGCCTGCCCCCGGGGTGCGGGGGCGTCATCCGTGAAAAAGCCGATACGAGTGCTCACATCTCTGCTGGTGTGGGCAACACATTCGGCCTACGATGAACCACAAGGACTGCCGAAAAGCAGGCATGCCCGACGTTCAGGAGCCCATCATGCGCGCGCTTCACCCCCCCATCGGTTCACCTCGCCGCCACCGTGCCACTGCCCTGGCGCTGGCACTGGCCATCACGGGCAGCGCGGCGCAGGCCGAGCTCAAGCCGGCCGAGTTCAACCTGTGGCCCCATTGGGAAGGGCGCATGGGCCTGGTGGTGGCCGAAACCGGCGCCCCCCTGGGCAACCCTTTCGCCCTGACCGGCAGCACGGGCGCCACCAGCACCGGAGGCCTGCGCCTGCAGAGCGCCCACCTGCTGGGTGACTACGCCTGGGGCTCGGGGTTTCGCGCCACGGTGGGCCTGGTGCGGGGCAACACCGCGGTGCCGTTTCAAGAACCCTCGGCCGACGGTGGCCTGAGCCTGGGCGCCCAGGTGCTCGACCCCGAACGTGCCACCAACGAACACCAGACCGTGCCCTATGTGGGTGCTGGCTACTCGACCCGCCTCAGCAGCAGCCAGCCGTCGGGCGCCGGCACCTGGCGCTTCAACGCCGACCTCGGCATCATTTCCCTGAACTCGCAGAACATCGGCCGCATCAGCCGGGTCTTCCAGGGCGACGCCGGGGTGGACGACCTGGTGCGCGAAATGCGCCTGCGCCCGGTGATCAAGTTCACCGTGAAGTACTCGTTTTAGGCACAATCGCGGGTTTTGTCCCTGTGCGCCACACGGCATGGCAGGCCTGATATAAACGGCCGGTCAGGCACAGACGTGCGCTTGCCGTCTGCGCCCCGCCTCGCACACCAGCCTTACACGAGACATCCATGAGCGACGTTCAGCAACGCATCGACACCCTGGTCAAGGGCCACAAAGTGGTCCTGTTCATGAAGGGCACCGCCCAGTTCCCGCAGTGCGGCTTCTCGGGCCGCGCCATCCAGATCCTCAAGGCCTGCGGCGTGTCCGACCTGGTCACCGTGAACGTGCTGGAAGACGAAGGCATCCGCCAGGGCATCAAGGAATACGCCAACTGGCCGACCATCCCCCAGCTGTACGTCAATGGCGAATTCATCGGCGGCTCGGACATCATGATGGAGATGTACCAGTCGGGCGAGCTGCAGCAAGAACTGGCCAAGTGATGCGCCAGCGCCGCCTGATCGTCGGCATCACCGGCGCCAGCGGCGCAGACTATGGTGTGCGCCTGCTCGAACGCGCGCGCGCCCTGGGTGTGAACACCCACCTGGTGGCCACCTCGGCCGGGCTGCTGAACGTGCACCACGAACTCGGCCTGGACCGCCAGGCGCTCAACGCCCTGGCCACCGAAGCGCATTCCCCGGGCGACGTGGGCGCCTGCATCGCCAGCGGCAGCTTTGCCACCGATGCCATGGTGATCGCGCCCTGCTCCATGAAGACGCTGGCGGCCGTGGCCCATGGCCTGGGTGACAACCTGCTCACCCGCGCGGCCGACGTGACCCTGAAGGAACGCCGCCGCCTGGTGCTGATGGTGCGCGAAACACCCTTCAACCTGGCCCACCTGCGCAACATGACCGCCGTGACAGAAATGGGCGGCATCGTGTTCCCACCGCTGCCGGCTTTTTATCACCGCCCGCAGAGCATTGACGAACTCGTCAACGAGACGGTCGAGCGTGTGCTGCAGCTGGTGGGCATCGACAACGCAGCCCCTCAAAGCTGGCAAGGGCTGTGAGGCCCTGACGGGGGTCGTGCACCGCAGCCCCCGATTGAGCGCTCAGCGGTTCAGCGCCCCACCCTCGGCCTGCGCCAGCTGCGAGGCCTGCAGGTGCCGCTCCCAGCGGTTCCACG
>JBEGRT010000372.1:0-5230 GCA_041180305.1 Pseudomonadota bacterium | reverse complement strand
GACACGAGCCAGCGCGGGCGCTGCCCCCATCGAGCCAGTTGCTCTTCCACCCGTCGCTTGATGGCGTCACCGGCCACCACACAACCGAGCATGCCCTGGGGCTGCGGATGGTGGCGCCAGGCCGTCTCGTACAGGCTGTCGATGTCTTCCAGCACCACCGCGCCGTGATCCAGCAAGGTGGCCTCTGGCGCGACGCGATCAAACAACCCCCACTTGAGGCGGGAATTGCCGATGTCGATGACCAGGAACGTCATGAATGCAATGAAGTTCGGGCTGCGTCTCCACTGGCTGCGCGGGCCCGGATGTTGGCGGCTTGCCTGCCTTGTGCCGACAGGTCGTGGCCATTGTGCCCTTGCCAGACAGAGGCTCGACAGCCACACGGCACTTTTTGTGCCCTGATCGGGATGCCCCGCCCAACCCACGGCAGAAGGTGGGCCCCGCGCAACGGATTGCCGAATTCAGGGCTTTGCATTAAATTAGGGAAAACACTGACTCACCACACCATGACCACACAAGCAGCCATCAAGACCCTGGGCGCGCTTCTCACCGCCACCGTGCTCACACTTCAGGCTCACGCGGTGCAGGTGCGGGGCGTCCAGTTCCCGGACACCGAGGAAGTGGCCCAGCAGAATCTCTCCATCAATGGCGCTGGCGTGCGTGTGAAAGTGGTGTTCGACGTGTACGCCGCAGGCCTGTACCTGCCCCAGAAGCAGACCACGGCCCAGGGCGTGCTGCAGACCCCAGGCCCCAAGAGCGTGCAAGCCGTGCTGTTGCGCAACCTCACGGCCGACGAATTCGTGGACGCTTTGGTGAAGGGGTACCGAGCCAACAACCCGGACGCCGACCAGCTGCGCTACAAGGCCCAGCTGGAGCAACTGGAGGCCATGATGCTGACCATGAAGCAGGCCCCCAAAGGCAGCCGGGTGCGCATCGACCTCGTGCCTGGCAGCGGAACGCGCATCTACCTGAACGGCAACCGGATGGGCGCAGACATCGCGGGCGATGGCTTTTATCAGAGCCTGCTGCGCATCTGGCTGGGCCCCCGCCCGGTGGACGAAGACCTGAAATCAGCACTGCTGGGTCAACCCTGATTCAGTTTCCGGCGCTCGCGCCGACAATCCAGACATCGCCCACTGGGCTTTTGCCTTGGTCACAATGCTGGAGCACCCGCTGCGTGATTTGACCGCCTGGACAGACTTTCTGGCCCTGGCCGACATCCCCGTGATGCAGGATTCGATCGACGAGATCGGCCTGCTGGCCGAAGCCGAGGAGGCCCGTGGCTCGGTCGATGCGCACACGATCTCGCAAGCGCTGGGCGGCGACCCGCTGATGACGCTCAAAGTGCTGGTGCATGTGTCAACGCTGTGCCACCGCAAGGGCGCCGAGCCCCCTGAAACCCTCACGGGCGCCCTGGTGATGCTGGGCATCGGGCCCTTTTTCAAGGCCTTCACCGGGCTCACCGCACTGCAAACGCAGCTGCAACAGCACCCTGCCGCCCTGGATGGTTTGAGACGCACGCTCAAGCGGGCACGCCGTGCGGCCCATCACGCCTACCACTGGGCACTGCACCGTCAGGACGAAGATGCCGAGGTGATCTACCAGGCCACACTGCTGCATGACATGGCCGAGTTGCTGCTGTGGTGCCATGCACCCGCCCTGATGCAGCAGGTCGAACAGACCCTGGCAGCCGACCACACGCGGCGGTCAGCCGACGTTCAGCAGGAGGTTCTGAACGTGGATCTGGGGGATCTGGCACAGGCGCTCATGCGGCGCTGGCACCTGCCCAACCTGCTGATCGAGGTGACAGACGACCGGCATGCCGATCACCCCAGGGCACGCACCGTGATGCTGGCCATGCGCCTGGCACGGCACACCCAGTACGGCTGGCTCACGGCCAACGCCCAGGCCGCATTGCCCGACGACATCCACGACATCGCCCGGCTGCTGAACCTGTCCAGCCAGGCCGCCCTGCGCAAGGTGCAGGAAACCGACCTGAGCCTGGGATGGCCCAGCGATGCCTCAGCGCAAGGTGACGGCTGAACGCATCGCGTGCACAGCGCCTGCGCCAATCGAGGCGCCAAAGCGCTTGGCCAGGCGTTCGGCCAGGTTTTCCTTGACGGTGTAATCGATCACGTCTTCGGCCTTGACGACATCGCGCGCGATCTTGTCGAGACTGCCCAGGTGATCGGCCAGACCCATCTGCACGGCCTGCTCGCCATTCCAGAACAGGCCAGAGAACGTGTCTTCGGTTTCCTTCAGGCGCTTGCCTCGCCCGTCACGCACCACCTTGATGAACTGCTGGTGGATCTGGTCCAGCATGGCCTGTGCGTAGGCTTCCTGCTGCTCATTGCGTGGCGAGAAGGGGTCGAGCATGCCCTTGTTGCGGCCGGCCGTCATGAGGCGACGCTCCACTCCCAGCTTGTCCATCACCGAGGTGAAGCCGAAGCCGTCCATCAGCACACCGATCGAGCCCACCACCGACGCCTTGTCGACCCAGATTTCGTCGGCAGCCACCGCAATGTAGAAGGCGGCCGAAGCGCACATTTCCTCGCAGACGGCGTAGACCTTTTTCTTGTGCTTGGCCTTGAGTCGGCGGATTTCGTCGTTGATCAGTCCGGCCTGCACGGGGCTGCCACCCGGCGAATTCAGGCGGATGACCACGGCCTTGGCCCCCTCGTCTTCGAAGGCACTGACCAGGGCCGCGTTCAGACCATCGGCATTGGCCTCGGTTTCGGTGGCGATTTCGCCGCGCACCTCGACCAGGGCCGTGTGCGGCGTGACCGGCGCCTTGGCCGAGGGCATGGTTTCGTAGGTGGCCCACAAGCTGGACACCAGCACCCCCAGGATCATGAGACGCCAGAACCACCGCCAGCGCGCCTGACGCTTCTGTTCGGTCAGGTAGGCACGGGCGAATTCGGCGATCAGCTGCTGCTGGGCCGCGGAGGTGGGATCTTCCAGACTCATGGCGAGGCTCGGTGGATGGGGTCAGAACACAGGTTGGAAACGGTCGGACGGCAACCAGAACACCTGGCCGCCCTCCTCTTTCAGCAGCACAGGCACCAGGCGTTTGCCGGTGCAAGGGCCCATCAGGCATTGCCCGTGGGCTGGCTCGTACAGGGCGCCGTGCACCGAACAGATGATGAATTTCTGTTCGTGGTCCCAGAATTCGCCGGGTTGCCAGTCGAGTTCGGTGGGCACGTGGGCACAACGGTTCAAGTAGGCCACAGCCTGCTGGTCGGCACGCACGGCAAAAGCAGAGGCTGTGCGCCCGTATTCCAGCACCTCGAACAGCACCGAGCCCTGTCGCTCCTTGAGTTCACCGGAGGCGCACAGCGGCTGCGGCTCAAGGTTCAGCTCAGGCATGGTCTTTCAACCACTGGTGCAGCTCGGCCACCGAATGGGCCACCAGCCGGGTGTCGAAGGCGTCGAAAGCCTCCGGTTCGTGGGCACCGTAACTGACGGCGATGGAGGCGGTGCCCGCATTGGCGGCCAGTTGCAGGTCGTGGGTGGTGTCGCCGATCATGAGCGTGCGCTCGGGGTCGACACCGAATTCGCGCATCAGCTCCTGCAGCATCTGCGGGTGCGGCTTGGAGCGCGTTTCGTCGGCGGTGCGTGTGCCGTCGAACATGCCGCGCAATTCCACATGTTGCAAGGCTTCGTCCAGGCCCTGGCGGCTTTTGCCGGTGGCCACGGCCAGCCAGTGCTGGCGTTCGCGCAAGTCAGCCAGCATGGGCAGCGCGCCCTGGAACAGGCTGAGCTGGTGCTGGCTGGCGAAATAGTGGTGCCGGTAGCGGTGGCCCAGCTCGGGCACACGCGCGGGGTCGAGCGTGGGCGCCACGTGGGCCAGGGCGTCGTGCAGGCCCAGGCCGATCACGTAGGCGGCGTCACTGGCGGCCGGCACAGGCAGGCCCAGATCACGGCAGGCGTTCTGGATGCAACCCACGATCAGGGCGGTGGAATCGAACAGGGTGCCGTCCCAATCGAACACGATCAGGTCGAACTGGCGGGGGCGAAAATCACTCACAACAGGGCCTCGCGGTGCGGCATCAGGCGCCAGACGCAGCCTGGCGGGCCTGGAGATGATCCACCAGGCCCTGACATTCTGCAGGCAGAGGGGCTTGCAGGCTGACTTCTTCGCCCGTGGCCGGGTGGGGAATGCGCAACGAGCGGGCGTGCAGGAACATGCGGTCGAAACGCACGCCTTCCAGCTGCTGACCTCGGGCCATGGCCTTGTTCAGGGCGAAATCGCCATATTTTTCATCGCCCACGATGGGATGCCCCTCGTGGCACAGGTGCACGCGGATCTGGTGGGTGCGGCCGGTCTTGATGGTCACATCAAGGAGGCTGAAATCACCGAAATCGTTCACCACATGCACCAGGCTGATCGAGCGGCGCCCGTCATCAGGGTCGGCCACGGCCATCACGCGGCGCTCGCCTTCGGCTGTGAGGAACTTGTGCAGCGCCACATCGACCACCTTCTTGCTGCGTGGCCAGGCCCCGATCACCAGGGCGGCGTAGGTCTTGTGGGCCGTGCGCTCGCGGAAGCAGTCCTGCAGGCGGGTGAGCGCGCTGCGCTTTTTGGCCACCAGCAGCACGCCCGAGGTTTCCTTGTCGAGGCGGTGCACCAGTTCGAGGAACTTCGCCTGGGGGCGCGCCCGGCGCAATTGCTCGATCACGCCAAAACTCACGCCACTGCCGCCGTGCACGGCCACGCCGGCCGGTTTGTTGATGGCCATGAAATGGTCGTCTTCAAACAGAACGGGGAATTCGCGGGCCGGCACGCTGCTGGCTTCGGTTTGCGGCTCGGGCAGGCGCACCGGGGGCACGCGCACCTCATCGCCCAGGGCCAGGCGGGTGTCTGCCGAGGCCCGGGCCTTGTTCACCCGCACCTCGCCGCTGCGGATGATGCGGTACACCAGGGGCTTGGGCGCCCCCTTGAGAATCTTGGTGAGGAAGTTGTCCAGACGCTGGCCGTCGCTGCCCTCGTCAATGCGCACGTATTGCACCGACGCCACAGGCTGTTTCACTTCTTGAGACGATTTTTTCGCGCCTATAATGGGTTTGGCCACGTTCGAGTGCTGTGTTGTGATTTGATGAATTGCGATGCAGGCCAGGCCCGGTGAGCAGTGTACCTTTCAGAACTTCGGTACGCCGCCGGTTGCCCCCACTGGAATGGGTCATGGCAGGTGCGCCTGCCAACGTGAAAGATGGTGATGCAGCACCCCTGCCC
>JBEGRT010000371.1:0-4151 GCA_041180305.1 Pseudomonadota bacterium | reverse complement strand
CTGGCCGATGCCTGTGTTCACCTGATGGAAACGGGCTATGACGGTCCGCTGGTCAACATCGGCACGGGTTCCGATCTCACCATCCGTGCGCTGGCCGAAATGGTGTGCCGAGTCGTCGGTTTCCAGGGGGATCTGGTTTTTGACGCCAGCAAGCCCGATGGCACGCCACGCAAGCTGATGGATGTCTCTCGACTGGCATCTCTCGGCTGGAAGGCCCCGACCTCGCTCGAGGCCGGCATCGCACTGGCTTACCGTGATTTCCTCGCGCGTCAGGTCAGCTGAGCGCGCACAGAACGCAACACCTCAATCGATTCAGGGAAGCCCATGTCCTTTGCTCAACTTCTGGCCATTCTGAGGGCCCGCTGGCCCATCGCGGTCGGGGTCTTCACCTTGGTGTTTGGCACGGTGGCCGCATTCACCTGGCTGATGCCCAAGACCTACACCGCCGTCGGTTCCGTGCTGGTCGATGTGAAATCGCCCGATCCGATCGCTGGCGTGGTCCCCCAGGCCGTCATGACGCCCAGCTTCCTGATGACTCAGGTGGACGTGATCAGCAGCAGTCGCGTGTCGCATCGCGTGGTGTCCAACCTCAAGCTGACGGATGTGCCTTCCCTTCGGGCAAAGTGGCTGGATCACACCGGTGGTACGGGCAGTTTCGATGGCTATGTGGCAGCCATGATCCGAGCCAACCTGGAGGCTCGTCCGTCACGCGGCTCGAACGTCATCAATCTGCAATACCAGGCCTCTGATCCTGCGTTTGCGGCCGCCATCGTCAACGCCTACATTGGCGCTTACATGGACATTTCCATGGAAATGCGCACCGATCCGGCCAAACGCTACGGCACGTTCTTTGATTCGTCGGCCAAGCAGTTGCGCGACAAGCTTGAAGAGGCGCAGAACAAGCTGTCGGCCTTCCAGCAGAAAAGCGGCATCGTCGTGACAGATGAGAGGCTTGACGTTGAAATGAGCCGGCTCAACGAACTGTCGCAAAGCTATGTGGGCATGCAGACCGCTGTGGCTGACTCGGAAAGCCGCAGGGTTCAGGTCAACGCCCAGGCGCGCAACACCCAGGAAGTCATGAGCAGCCCTCTGGTCACCTCACTCAAGCAGGATGTCGTGCGTCTGGAGGCCAACCTCACGCAGTTGCAGACCCGCATGGGCGATCAGCACCCCACCGTCATCGAAGCCCGGGCCAACGTCGAAGAATCTCGTCGCAAGCTCGACGCCGAAATCCGCCGCGTCAGCACCAGCTACAACGTCAGCAACGTGATCAACGTCAATCGGGCCGCTCAGGTCAAGGCTTCGCTGGAAGAGCAGCGCGCCAAGGTGCTGAAGATGAAGCAATTGCGCGACGAGGCCGCCATGTTGCAGCGTGACGTTGATTACGCCCAGCACGCCTATGACGGCGTCATGCAGCGTCGCAACCTCACTTCTCTGGAGGCGCAGGCACAGCAGAACAACATCATGCCCCTGGAGTACGCACCCGTGCCGTCGCTCCCGACCAGCCCCCGCGTGTTCACCAACCTGTTCCTGGGCGCCCTGGGTGGCCTGCTGCTGTCTGCACTCGTGTCGCTCGTGGTCGAGCGCAGCGACCGCCGGTTGCGCACAGTGTCTGAAGTCGAGGGCCTGTTCCATGTGCCCGTGGTCGGCACTGTGCCGAGTTTCCGCAAGCAGCTGGCGCATGAATCGTCGTCCCGATTCCGCATCAGCTTGCCGCGTTTGAAAGCCGCCTGGCGCTGAGGTCTGGTATGTACAAGAACACAACACCGCATTCCCAGATGAGCGAACAACCGTCCATGATCGGACGCGAGGCCGTGGGTCCTGAACCTGTCGACAACTCTTTGGGCGACATCCTGCGCCGCACCAAAGGCCTCACGGCCGAACAGGTCAAGGAGGCGCTGGATTATCAGAACCTCAATGGCGTGCGTTTCGGCGAGGCCGTGGTTGCTTTGGGGTTGGCCACCTCGCAAGACATTGTCTGGGCCCTGGCGCAGCAATTCCACTACCCCTACACGCCCACCACCGATGTGGCCTTGCACGCTGAACTGGTGGTGGCCAACACGCCGTTCAGCGAGCAGGTGGAAGCCTTCCGTGACCTTCGCTCGCAAATGATCGCGGGCGCGATGGGGCAGGGCGAAGATCGTGCGGCACTGGCCATCGTCAGCAGTGACGTGGGGGATGGAAAGTCTTTCATCGCGGCCAACCTGGCAGTGGCGTTCAGCCAGCTGCCTGGGCGCACGTTGCTCGTCGATGCTGACTTGCGCACCCCCAGATTGCATGAAATCTTCGGGGTCGATGTCAGTTCAGGGCTTTCCGGGATCCTGTCCGGGCGCTCGGCGGCCAATGTCATCAAGCCGGTCAAGCATCTGCCCAACCTCTACATGTTGCCGGCAGGCGTGGTGCCTCCCAACCCGGCGGAGTTGTTGCACCGCGCCGCGTTCAGTCTTCTGTTGCGCGAATTGCTCGGCAAATTCGACTACGTGCTGGTGGACACACCAGCGGCCAGTGCCGGCGCGGACGCTCGAATGATCGCCGCGCATTGTGGATCCTGCCTGGTGGTCGGACGCAAAGGGCGCAGTCGTGTCGCCGGCATGCAGGCACTGGTCAAGCAGCTCACCAAGTCGACCGTGAAGGTTGGCGGTGTGCTGGTCAATGACATCTGACCGTTCTGCCGCGCACGCGCGATCACCTACAACGATCACAGGGACCTCACACATGAAGCCAGCCAATACCGCCAGGGCTGAGCCCGAGCCATGGGAGCACGGGTCAGAGGCCACTCCGCGAACTGAAGTCGCTGAAGGTCGCGCCGAGTCGCCTGGCCATGCGGGCACCAGTGCGTCGGGCCGTGGCGCAGGAGCCCTCGGCATCTTGCCCATTCCCCTGGATGTGCTGGCCCTGGTGATGGCCGTCCCCATCATGTACCTGCCCACACTGCAACTGCTGCTGGGTGACTCGGATGCAGCACTGTGGCAGAAGGGTGAACACAGCCACGGGCCGATCATGCTCATGGTGGCGTCGTGGTTGCTGCTCAAGAGGGTGCTGGAGTATGACGAAACTCATCCCGGGTGGCGAGAGCAGGCCATCCGCGGTCAATGGCTGGCCTGGCCCCTCATGGCCGTGGGATCGCTGCTTTATGTGTCGGGCCGTTCGTTGGGCATCATCTATCTGGAGCTGGGCTCCTTCCTGCCGGTCCTGGCCTCACTGGTCTGTCTGGTGGGTGGGACGCCGCTCCTCATGGCGTTGAAGTTTCCGGTGTTCTTTTTCGCCTTCATGGTGCCCCTGCCTGGCTTCATGATCGATGGCTTCAGCCAGTTCATCAAGCTGTGGGTGTCGGTGGTGTCCACCGAGGTGCTGTGGCATCTGGGGTATCCCATCAGTCACACCGGCGTCATCATGAGCATTGGACAGTACCAGTTGCTGGTGGCAGATGCCTGTGCTGGCATGCGCACGCTGTTCATGCTGGAGGCGCTGGGTATTTTCTACATCAACGTGGTGCGGCATTCGTCATGGGTGCGCAATGTGGCGCTGGCCGTGCTGATCGTCCCGATCTCATTCACCGCGAACTGCATTCGGGTCATGTTCCTGGCCTTGCTGACCTATCACTTCGGAGACGAGGTGGGACAAGGTTTTCTGCATGGTTTTGCGGGCATGGTGCTTTTCCTGGTCGCTTTGATGCTCACGCTGGCCGTTGACGGCCTGCTGCGCAAGGTGGCAGCCCGGGTGGAACGACGCCAGGGAGGCGCCGCATGAACGCCGCAATGCTTGTTTCCCCGGCGCGCATGCGCTGGTCAGTGGTCCTCCTGGCGATTGCCTGCATGTGGTCATCGGTGCTCATCTCGGAGTGGGTCAAACCTCGCCAGCACTGGGCCGAAGTCATTGGTGAGCCCCACTATGCGACCCTGGTGCCGAGCCATTTCGGCGACTGGGATGCGCTCGAGTATGGCTCGCGCGCCGTGCTCAACCCTGTGCAGGAGCAACGCCTGCTGGAGCTCTACACCGAGACCTTGGCCCGTTCGTACGTGCACCGCCCGACCGGGCGCGTTCTGATGCTGTCGGTGGCCTACGGCAAGGACCAGTCAACCGACACGCAGATCCATACCCCTGAAGCCTGCTACCCCTCTCAGGGGTTCAGGGTTGATCGGCGTGCGGAT
>JBEGRT010000370.1:0-12765 GCA_041180305.1 Pseudomonadota bacterium | reverse complement strand
TCTTCGCGGGCATTCGTCACCAGTCGGCCCGAGGCCGGCACCGTGCGCACCAGGTGGTGGAACTGCGTCTCGATGGCGGCCAGGTCGGCAAAGATGTCGGCGTGGTCGAACTCGAGGTTGTTCAGCACGGCCGTGCGCGGGCGGTAGTGCACGAACTTGCTGCGCTTGTCGAAGAAGGCCGTGTCGTATTCGTCGGCCTCGATCACGAAGGGGTGACCGCTCGCTGGGCGCGAAGCATCGTCCATGCGGCCCAGGCGAGCCGACACGCCGAAGTTCTGCGGCACGCCGCCGACCAGGAAGCCGGGTTGAAGACCGCAGTCTTCCAGGATCCAGGTCAGCATCGAGGTCGTGGTGGTCTTGCCGTGCGTGCCGGCCACGGCCAGCACATGGCGGCCTTGCAGCACGTGCTCGGCCAGCCATTGCGGGCCGCTGGTGTAGGGCAGCCCGGCGTCCAGGATGGCTTCCATCAGGGCATTGCCGCGCGAGACCACGTTGCCGATCACGAACAGGTCGGGCTTGAGCGCGAGCTGGTCGGGCGTGTAGCCCTCGATCAGGTCGATGCCCAGGGCGCGCAGCTGGTCGCTCATGGGCGGGTAAACGCCGGCGTCGCAGCCGGTCACACGGTGGCCCGCTTCCCGGGCCAGGGCGGCCACGCCACCCATGAAGGTGCCGCAAATGCCGAGGATGTGAATGTGCATGGGCCGATTCTAGCGGCGGGGTGGGGCACGCCCACCCGCCCGTTCAGGCCATGAAACCCAGGTCCTGGGTGGCGAAGTTGCCCAGGTTGGGCAGGGCCGAGGCCAGCGCCGAGGCGTCGGCGCCAAACCATCTGGCGATGGTGGCCGCGTACTGGTCGGTGGCCGTGGTCGGGATCAGGCGGCCCTGGCCCGCGTCTTCCGGCCCGCCCAGTGCCACGGTCGGGAAGCTGCCGTACACCTTGCCGCCCTTGACCGCGCCGCCGATGATGAAATGGTGCCCACCCCAGCCGTGGTCCGAGCCCTTGCCATTGGACAGCAGGGCGCGCCCGAAGTCAGAGGCTGTGAAGGTGGTGACCTGCTGGTCCACGCCCTGGCTCACGGTGGCGTCGTGGAAGGCCTTCACCGCGTCGTTGAGCTCCTTCAGCTTTTTGGCGTGGTCCACCAGCAGGTTGTCATGCTGGTCGAACCCGATCATGCTGGCGAAGAACACCTGGCGGCCGTGGCCCAGCTTGCTGCGGGCCGCGATCAGCGTGGCGATGGTCTTGAGCTGGTTGCCCAGGCTGGTGTCGGGGAATGCGGTGCTGACCGACACCGAGTTCATGGCCGTGCTCAGCACCGTCGAGCGGCCAATCGCCTGGGTGCTCACCCCGCTCCAGTGGCGCATCAGCGCATTGTCGGTGTCGCTGGCCAGGATGCGGCTGGTCAATGAGCTGCTGGGGCCTGCGCCGAACATGCTGGTGGCCATGCTGGGGGTGGCGGGTTTGCCGGTGGCCGCGATCTGGAAGGCCTGGCCATTGCTGCCGGTGGTGATCAACGCCGGCGCGCCTGCCGAGATCACGCCCGGGATCTGGCTGCTGCCATTGAAGGTGGGCATCAACTGGTCAGACAGCCGACCCAGCCACCCGGTGCGGTTCGATTGCGTGGGCGTGGCCGACTGCCAGTGCGCAGCCTGGTCCGAGTGGGAAAACAGCTGGCTGGGCACCGTGACGGTGGGTTGACCGCTGTTCCACTGCGTCTTGCTCACAGGCACCACCAGGGGGCCCACATTCGCCAGCACCGCTGCCTTGCCACTGTTGAACAAGCTCTGGATGCCGGCGAGGCTGGGGTGCAGGCCCAGGCTGGTTCCCGTCATGGCCAGCAGGCTGCTGGTGGGCAGGGCCAGCGTGGGGCGAGCCGTCTTGTAGGCGTTGTAGGCGGCAGCCCCGGTCGGCACGATGGTGTTCGACTGGTCGTTGCCGCCGAACAGGAAAATGCAGACCACGGCCTTGTAGCCGGTGCCGTCGGTGGCAGCCATCAGGGAGGGGGCCAGGGCGCTCAGGCTCAGGCCGGCGCCGCCATGACCGATCAGGCGCAGTGCTTCACGTCGATTCATCATGTGGAGGGCTCCAGGTCAGCGTTGCACGTTGAATTCAGGCGTGCTGGCCAGCAGCAGCAGCGCGGTCTTCACGCGGTTTTCCCGCGCGGCCACCGTGCCTGTGTCTGCAATGCTGGTGATACCGTCCTTGATGGCCTGTCGGCCGCTGGCTGAAATGGGGGTGCCCACGAAGCGGTTCACCAGGGCGTCGATCAGTGCGTCAGGCTGGCTGGCCAGCGGGGTGAACGCGCTGTAATCACACACCAGGCTGTTCTGGTTGGTGGTCAGGCCAAAGCCCAGCAGCGACCACACGTAGTTCAGGTGGCCGATGGTGGTGTTGTCGTTGGCAATCTGGAACTCGGGGGCGCTCAGGCCCAGGGTGCTGAGTTCGCCCTGTGGCTGATGTTCCGGCAGGAAGAAGTTGAACACCGAGTTCGACATCAGGGGGGGCTGGCCCAGGTCGTAGTTGGTGGCTTGCAGCGTGCCCATGGCGTAGGTGCCGCTGGACGCCTTGCACGACAGGGAGCGCACCATCTGCGCTGCCTTGACGATCGGCTCGCGGGGCTTGCCCCAGGTGGGGCTCGTCAGGTGACGGCCATCCCACACTTCCGGGTCGAACAGCACGGCGCGCACCACCGAGCGCATGTTCCCGCGCTCGCCATCGACATTTTGTCGGAACACATCGGCCACCCGCGCCACATATTCGGGCGAGGGGTTGCTGGTCGTCAGGCGCTTGATCAGGTGCGTGGCAATGAAGGCTGGGGTGTTCGGGTGGTTGAACAGCGTATCCAGCGCCACGCGCATGCTCACCTTCGCCGACGTGTTCTCGGGAATGGTCGTGCCGTTGACGATCTGCTTGATCGACATCGAGTGGTGCTGGTCATAGGGCTGCATCGGCAACTCCCACGAGTGCACCATCGCGAAATCGATGGGGCCGCCCACCCAGCGCGCTTCGCTGGTGTCGCTGCCGCCCCAGCTCCAGCCGGTGAACACCTTGGCCAGGCCCATGACATCGGCCTGGGTGTACGAAGGGATCGGTTGCCCGTTGCTGTCCAGGGTGCGTGTGCCGTCGGGGTTGAGCATCCACTTGCCGATGGTGAACAGCTGCATCACCTCGCGAGCGTAGTTTTCGTCCGGCAGTCGGCCTGTGGTGGGGTCTTCCTTGTCGTTCTGCATGTGCGACAGGTAATGCCCCATGGCCGGGCTCAAGGTCACGGCCTCCAGCAGGCTGCGGAAATTCACGAAGGCGTTTTTCGACAGCAGGTCCAGGTAGGCCGCCATGGCATAGGGTTCGAGCTCGATGGCGCTGTCGGTCGCGGCACTGACCACGAAAAGCTCCAGCCAGGCCAGGGCCACGCGCTGGCGCAGCTGGTCGGGGCTCTTGACGGCCTGAAACCAGAAGCTTTCGATCACGCCGCCGATGGCCTCCGCCGGGCAGACGCTGCAATCAGGCGGGCCGCCACGGTCGGCGTAGCTGTAGTGGCTGTCGATGGGGCTGGCGGCAAACTGCTCGTTCAGCCACCCCTCATAGCCCAGGGTGACCAGCTTGTCCACGTCGGCCTGAGTGGCGCCAAACGTGGTCATGTTCAGGAATCGGGCCGCGGTGTCTGCCGTGGGCGGGGTGCTGGGCTCGGCCGGCTCGAAACATCCGCTGAGCCCCAGGCTCAATGCGATCGCCGCGCAAGCCATCCAGGTGCGTCTGAAATTCACTGCCATGTCAGAGGGGGTGCATGCTGGACTGGAGGCCACCCGCCAATGCTGGCGGATGGGAAAAATTCACAGTCAAGCATGCCCCAGCGCGGAGGCAGCGGCCATCAGGGTTTGTGAGGCACAACCCCTCAGCCGAGGGTCTGGAAAGCCCGGGTGGCCGCAGCCAGGGTCTGGTCGATGTCGGCGTCGGTGTGGGCGGCGCTCACGAAGCCGGCTTCGTACATGGCGGGGGCCAGGTACACGCCGCCATCGAGCATCAGGTGGAAGAAGCGGTTGAAGCGCTCCTTGTCGGTGGCCATGACCGCTGGATAGTTCTGGGGCAGGTGGTCGGCAAAGAAAAAGCCGAACATGCCGCCCTGGCAGTCGCCGCGCAGGTCGATGCCTGCGGCTGTGGCTGCTGTTTGCAGGCCTTCGGTCAGGCGACGGGTGCGTGCGCCCAGGGTGTCGAAAAAGCCGGGTTGCTGGATCAGGCGCAGGGTGGCCAGGCCACAGGCGGTGGCCACCGGGTTGCCCGACAGTGTGCCGGCCTGGTAAACCGCACCCAGCGGGGCCAGCTTTTCCATGATGGCCTTGGGGCCCGCGAAGGCGGCCAGCGGCATGCCGCCACCGATCACCTTGCCGAACACCGACAGGTCAGGCGCAAAGCCGGGGATCTGCTGGGCGTACAGGCTCTGGGCGCTGCCCAGGGCGACACGGAAGCCCGACATCACCTCGTCGAACACCAGCAGGGCGCCATGCCGGCTGCACAGCTCGCGCAAGCGGGTCATGAAGGGCACGCTGGCGCGCACGAAGTTCATGTTGCCAGCGATGGGTTCGATCATCACGCAGGCGATGTCGGCACCTTGCGTGGCAAAGGCCTCTTCGATCTGGGCGATGTTGTTGTACTCCAGCACCAGGGTGTGCTGCACCACTTCGGCCGGCACGCCGGCGCTGGTGGGGTGACCGAAGGTGGCCAGGCCCGAGCCCGCCTTGACCAGGAGCGCGTCGGCATGGCCGTGGTAGCAGCCTTCGAACTTGATCAGCTTGCTGCGGCCCGTGGCGCCACGCGCCAGGCGGATGGCCGTCATGGCGGCTTCGGTGCCTGAGCTGACCAGGCGCACCTGCTCGGCAGACGGCACCAGCTTCAGGATTTCTTCGGCCAGTTCGATCTCGCGCTCGGTGGGGGCGCCGAAGGAAAAACCTTCGGTCACTGCGCGTTGCACGGCCTCGAGCACCTCAGGGTGGCCGTGGCCCAGGATCATGGGGCCCCACGAGCCGATGTAGTCGATCAGCTGCCGGCCTTCGGCGTCCCACATGTAAGCGCCCTGGGCGCGGGCAATGAAGCGCGGCGTGCCGCCGACGGCGCGGAAAGCGCGCACGGGCGAGTTCACGCCGCCCGGGATCACGCGCTGGGCGCGCTCGAACAGGGCCTGGTTAGTGGACATGGCGGGGATTGGTCGGGGTGGCGGGCGTGTCATCACCCGAAGACAGGGTGGCGGCGGGAGACCCGGAGGCGTCGGGTTGGCCTTCTTCGCCAGGGGGCAGGGCCCAGAAGAAGCGGTCGGGCACCACATTGCCCATGCCGGGGCGGAAGCCCGAATCCAGGGCCTGGTCCAGGAAGCTCAGGGCTTCCGACACGGCGGCATCGACCTGGTCAGACGAGGCCAGGATGGCGGCCAGGGCGGCCGACAGGGTCTCACCGGCGCCCACGAAGCCGGCTTCGAAGCGCTCGAAGCGCTCGCCCGCCAGGGCGCCTTCCGGCGAGGCCAGCACGTTGTCGATGAACTGGTCGGGCAACTGGATGCCCGTGACCAGCACGAACTGGGTGCCACTTTCAGCGGCGGCCACAGCCAGTTCGCGGGCCGACGGCGTGCGTTCGGATTCCCAGTCGGGCAGCAGGAAATCGGTCAGGGTCTTGTGGCTGCCCACCAGCAGGGTGGTCGAGGGCAGGATCAGTTCCTTGAACGCATCCAGGTAGGAGGCCTGCTGCTCGTCGTCCATCCAGCTCAGGTTGGGCAGGTAGCTCACCACCGGCACGTCGGAGTAATCGGCCAGCACTTCGGCCACGGCGCTCACGCATTCGGCGCTGGCCAGGAAACCCACCTTGCAGGCGGCGATCTGCACGTCTTCCAGGATGACGCGGGCCTGTTCGACCACCACATCGGGGTCGATTTCGTGGCTGTCGATCACCTCGGCGGTGTCGCGCACCACGATGCCGGTGACCACAGGCAGGGCGTGCGCGCCCATCGAGGCCACGGTGCTCACGTCGGCCGACAGGCCCGAGGCGCCGCTGGGGTCGCTGGTGTTGAAGGTCAGCACGCAGGCCGGTGCGCTGGGTTCCTGGAGGGCGGCGTCACCCTCGGGGTTGCCAAGGGGGGCTTCAATGTGTGAGCTCATGCAGTGGAGTCTGGGTGACCGGTGATGCCGTGGACCCGGGCCGTTGGGCCTGAGTCGGTTGTGTAGCGTCTGGATACAACACCGCAGACGGGGAGGCTGTGCCCGGAAACCCTGCTTGGAGAGGGGGTTGGCGTGGCTACAATGGGTTGATTGTATTCATGCTACCGAACAAACGTGAACGCTTCCCGTACCTGGATGTGCCTGATCTGTGGGTGGATTTATGACGAGGCCGCAGGCCTGCCCGAGGAGGGCATCGCGCCTGGGACGCCCTGGGAGCAGGTGCCGATGAACTGGGTTTGCCCCGAGTGCGGTGCCCGCAAGGAAGATTTCGAGATGGTTCAGGTCTGACGCACCCCTGAACGGTGTGAGGTCGATGGCTCGTGTCGACCTTGCATTCAAGCCGTGTCTGTCGCTCCTGCGACACACCTGGAGGAATGGTTTCGTGAGTGATCTGGGAAATACGGGCACCCCCGTGAAAGTGCTGGTCATCGATGACAGCAACACCATCCGCCGCAGCGCCGAGATCTTCCTCAAGCAGGGAGGCCACGAAGTGCTGCTGGCCGAAGATGGCTTCGACGCGCTGTCCAAGATCAACGATCACGCGCCGGATCTCATCTTCTGCGACATCCTGATGCCGCGCCTGGATGGCTACCAGACCTGCGCCATCATCAAGAAGAACGCCCGATTCGCCCGCACGCCCGTGATCATGCTGTCCTCGAAAGACGGCCTGTTCGACAAGGCGCGTGGCCGCATGGTGGGGTCGCAGGATTACCTCACCAAACCCTTCACCAAGGACCAGTTGCTGCAGACCGTGGCCCGGTACACCGCGGCAACGCCCGACGGTGACGCCGCCTCCTGAGCCGCCCCTGGTCACGTAGTACTGCGCAAGGTATCCAAATGCCCATTCAGAAGATTCTGCTCGTTGACGACTCCAAGACCGAACTGCATGTGCTGACCGAGTTGCTGACCAAGCGCGGCTACCAGGTGCGTTCGGCCGAGAACGGCGAAGACGCCTTCAAGCGCCTGGCCGAAGAGCGTCCCGACCTGGTCATCATGGACGTGGTCATGCCCGGCCAGAACGGCTTCCAGCTGACCCGCGCCATCACGCGCGACCCGTCCTACAGCGACATCCCCGTGATCATCTGCTCCAGCAAGAACCAGGAAACCGACCGGGTATGGGGCATGCGACAAGGCGCCAAGGATTACGTGGTCAAGCCGGTGAACCCGGACGAGCTGCTGGCCAAAATCAAGGCCTTCGGCTGATCCGGACGAGCAGGGGAGGGCTGACCGGACATGGCGAACAAAGACGCACTTCGAGAATTGCAGCAGCGGCTGGCCGAGCGCCTGCGGCTGATCCGCGAAACCGCGCCCACGAAGAACTGGCTGGCCGTCGAGGTGGCCGGGCATGGGTTCCTGTTGCCGCTGGAGCAGTCGGGCGAGATCTTCTCGCTGTCGGCCATCCAGACGGTGCCGCACAGCCTGCCCTGGTTCCGGGGTGTGGCCAACATGCGCGGGCAACTGCACGGCGTGGTCGACCTGGCGGGCTTTCTGGGCCTGCCCCGTGCCGCCACTCGCGCCGACACGCCCTTGCGTGAAGCCGGCCGCCTGGTGGCCTTCAATGCGGCCCTGCAGATCAACTCGGCTCTCCTGATCGACCGCCTGCTGGGCTTGCGTCGCCCGGACGAGCTGACGCCGCAGCCCGAGCCATCCGGCACGCGGCCCCACTTCATCACCGCCGAGTTGACCGATGCCAAGGGCCGTCCCTGGTACGAGATCGACCTGGCCGCACTGGCCTGTGACGAGGCCTTCCTGAAAGTGGCCGCCTGAGCCACCCAGTGCAGACAAGAATTACCGGAGCATCCCACCATGAGTTTCCTGAGCCGCATCAAAGAACTGGGCAAGTCGCGCGACGAAGAGGAAATCCAGCCTGACGCGCTGGCCGGCGAAGTGCTGGTGACCACCGATGGCGCCCAGAACGTCGACACCCGCAGCCAGACCCACGCACCCAGCACCACGGGCGATGTCTCCATCATTTCCGAGGCGGCGCCTTCGGAGTTCCCGCTCGACTACAACGACACCCGCCTGCAGCCGGAAGGCGAGTACATGGGCGACCAGCTTCCCCCCGAGCCCACGTCGGGCTTGCCGGTGGTGGGGCACATGCCGCTGGAGCGCCAGCAGCGCCTGCTGTTCGGTGCCGTGGCCATCGGAGCCCTGGGCCTGATGGTGTCGGCCTTCCTGGCGGTGAACTCCGCCGACCGACGCGCCACGCAGGCTGCGGCGACCGGCCAGGCACTGATGCAGTCGCAACGTCTTGCCAAATCGGTGTCTCAGGCGCTGGTGGGTGGTCAGCAGGCCTTCCCGGAAGTGTCCGAGTCGTCCAAGATTCTGGCGTCCAACGTGCGCGGCCTGATGCAGGGTGATGGCGCCCTGGGCATTTCGGAAGCCCCCGCAGGCGTGAAAGACGTGCTCAAGCCGCTGCTGCCCCTGGTGGACCGCGCTGAAAAGAACGCCGGCTTCGTGTTGAAACAAAAGGAAGTGCTGACCAAGGTGAGCCAGTCGCTGCGTGAGGTGAACAGCCACTCGTCGGACCTGCTGGACCTGGCCGAAGGCATCGCCACCACCAAGATCGAAAAGGGTGGCATCTCCACCGCCGAGCACATTGCCCTGAACCAGCTGGTGATGCTGACACAGCGCATTGGTAAGTCGGCCAACGAATTCCTGACCGTGGAAGGCGTGTCGACCGAGGCCGTGTTCCTGCTGGGCAAGGACCTGAACGCCTTCAAGGAACTGGCCGAAGGCCTGAACAACGGCAACAAGGAACTGCAACTCGCTGGCACCCGTGACCCGGAAGTGCGCGAGCAGCTCGATGCCCTGATCAAGCAGTTCGACCAGGTGCGCACCCAGTCGACCTTCATTCTGGGCAGCCTGCAAGGCCTGGTGGCTGCGCGTGACGCCCAGGTGAGCATCGTGACCGACAGCGAACCGCTGCGAAAGGGCCTGGAGCAGGCCCAGCGCCAGCTGTCGGAAGGCGCCGGCGTGGGGGGCCTGAACGTGGCCCTGGTGGTGCTGTTCCTGGGGCTGGTGGCCGGTGCCGGTTACGGCCTGCTGCGCGTGTACCTGACCGAACAGCGCCATCGCGCCCTGGTCGCTGAATTCCAGCGCCAGGAAGCCGAACGCCAGGAGCGTGAAGCCAAGCGCGTGAACGACGCCAACCAGGCGGCCATTTTGCGGCTGATGAACGAACTGCAGGTGGTCGCTGAAGGTGACCTGACCCAACAGGCCACCGTGACCGAAGACATCACCGGCGCGATCGCCGACTCGGTGAACTTCACGGTGGAAGAGCTGCGCAGCCTGGTGGCCCAGGTGCAGGCCACGGTGAGCCGGGTGTCGGAAACCACCAGCCAGGTGGAAGCCACTTCCACCGAACTGCTGGCTGCTTCCGACGAACAGCTGCGCGAAATTCGGGAAACCGGCGAATCCGTGCTGAACATGGCCGGTCGAATCAACGAAGTGTCGGCACAGGCCCAGCACTCCGCTGAAGTGGCCCGTCAATCGCTGGAAGCCGCTGACTCCGGCCTGAAGGCCGTGCAGGACGCCATCGGCGGTATGAACACCATCCGTGAGCAGATCCAGGAAACCTCCAAGCGCATCAAGCGTCTGGGCGAATCGTCGCAGGAGATCGGTGAAATCACCGAACTGATTTCGGACATTACCGAACAGACCAACGTGCTGGCGCTGAACGCCGCCATCCAGGCCGCCTCGGCCGGTGAAGCGGGCCGCGGCTTCTCGGTGGTGGCCGAAGAAGTGCAGCGTCTGGCGGAACGTTCGGGTGATGCGACCCGTCAGATTGCCGCGCTGGTGCGCACCATTCAGACCGACACCCAGGATGCCGTGGGCGCCATGGAGCGCTCCACGCAGAAGGTGGTGGAAGGGGCCCGTCTGTCTGACGCGGCCGGTACCGCCCTGAACGACATTGACCGCGTGTCGCGTCGACTGGCCGAGCTGATTGAAGAAATTTCTTCGCAAGCCCTGAAGGAAGCCGAACAGGCGAACGTGGTGGTGGCCAACATCCAGCACATTTTCGCGGTGACCGAACAGGCCGGCGACGGCACCCGCTCGACCGCCCAGCTGGTGCGCGAACTGTCGCGAACCGCTGAAGAACTGCAGCAGTCGGTGGCGCGTTTCCGCATCGCCTGATCGAGCTGAGCCCCCAAGATCAGCACCTGGAAGCGGCCTGCGCGATGGATCACACCATGAACCCCTCACCGACGTCGGATGACCTCAGCGCGCTGGCGTGGGTCTACGAGGAAGTCAAGAAGTCTCTGGAGACGGCGCAGAAGTCGCTGCAGCGCTGCCTGAAGGAGTCGGTCACCACCGGTTTCTCCGATGTGGATGCGGTCGACCCGGCCGTGCTGCGCACTGCGCGCCAGCAGATCCACCAGGCCGTTGGTGCCCTGGAGCTGGCCGGTGTGGCTGGCGGTGCCACCTTGCTGCGCGCCAGCGAGGCCCTGGTGCAGCGCTATGTGAACCGCCCGCAGGCGGTGCATGAAGAAGGTGTGCGCGCCATCGAATCGGCCTCGTTTGCCCTGCTCGATTACATGCGCCGCCGCCTGGCCGGCAAGCAGGTGTCGGTCATGGCCCTGTTCCCGCAGTACGAGCAGCTCATGAGCCTGGCCGGTGCTGACCTGGCCCGCCCGTCTGACCTGTGGGTGCAGGAATGGCCCACGCTGTCGCTGGAAGTGCCTGTGGCCCCGCCGGCCGACAGCGCGGCCCGTGAAGCCGATGTGCAGGCGGTGGACCTGTTTGAAATCGCGCTGCTCAAGCTTTTGCGCAGCGGCCTGTCGGCCGACGCACGCCCGCTGGTTGGCCTGTGTTCCGACCTGGCGGCTGGCGCCACGGCCCGCCAGGCCCACCGCGAGTCGGCCACCTGGGTGCTGGCCTGCGGCTTCCTGCAGGCCATCGCCGAGGAGCGCCTGCCGGTCACGGTGCATGTCAAGCGCGTGCTGTCGGCCTTGCTGAGCCAGCTGCGCAAGCTGGCCAAGGGCCACGTGCTGTTGTCCGACCGCCTGACCCACGAATTGCTGTTCTTCTGCGCACAGGCCGAGCCTGCCGCGGCCGACGCACCAGCCTCGCAAACGCCTGCATCGGGCGACAGCGTGCTGGATCAACTGCGCCAGGCCTTCCGCCTGGAGCGTCACCAGCCGGTGGACCTGCGCCAGGCTTCGCTCGGCCGGTTCGACCCCAGCTGGGTGGCACAGGCCATCAAGCGTGTCGTGCTGGCCAAGGACGGCTGGTCGGCCGTGTCGGCCGGTGAACTGATCCGCCTGGGCGGTCTCAACGAGCAGTTCTCGCTGGTGGCCGATTCGGTGCGCAAGCTCTACCAGGACGGCGACAACCTCGCGTCGGCCCTGACCGACACGGTGGCTTCCACCGTGGCCTCGAACCAGGCGCCCGAGGCCACCCTGGCCATGGAAGTGGCGACCAGCCTGCTGTACCTGGAAGCCTCGCTCGATGAAGGCGAGTTCGACCACCCCGACGAACAGCACCGCCTCGACCGTCTGGCCCACCGCATGCGCCAGGTGCAGCAAGGCCACGAGGCCGAGCCGCTCGAACCCTGGATGGAAGCGCTGTACCGCAAGGTGTCTGATCGCCAGACCATCGGCAGCGTGGTGCAGGAGTTGCGCAACACCCTGGCCGAATGCGAAAAGGGCATCGACCAGTTCTTCCGCAACCCCACTGACACCAGCGCCCTGGCCGATGCCGCCGGGCGTCTGCAATCGATGAAGGGGGTCATGGCCGTGCTGGGCCTGGACCAGGGCTCGCAAGCCGTGGTGCGCATGCGCCAGGACGTTGACGCCCTGACCGCTCCGGGCACCGACCTCGAAGCCGCTGCCCAGCAAGGCGTGCATGACCGTCTGGCCAGCAACCTCAGCGCGGTCGGCTTCATGGTCGACATGCTGGGTGTGCAGCCCAACCTGGTGAAGTCGGTCTTTGCCTTCGACGCCGACAAGGGCGTGCTGGCGCCCATCATGGGCCGTGTGGCCGCCCCGGCGCCCGAGCTGGACCCGGTGCACGTGATGGCCCGCCCCGCCGAGCAGGAAGTGCGCGAGCACACCCACGAGGTGGCCGAATCGCTGGCCGAAACGCTGGTGCGTGAAGACGCGGCCTTGCCCGAGATTTCGCTGGAACTGGCCGACCTGGCCCAGAACCCGCTGGTGCAGGAGCAGCCCGAGCTGGCCGCCACCGTGGCCGAAGCCCGGGAAGCCCTGGAGCGTGCCGCCCATGCGGGCGACGAAGCCACCGAACAGGCCGCCCGTGAGCAGGCCGCTGCCGCCCTGAACGACCTGGCCCAGGCCGTGGTCGAGCCGGAAGTGCCCACCCTGGAGATCGAGCCGCTGCCCGCCATGCAGGAAACGCTGGTGCCGCAGGCCGTGGCACTGCCGGACACCGGCCTGGAAGAAGACGACGAAATGCGCGGCATCTTCCTGGAAGAAGCGCGCGAAGTGCTGGCCGAGGCCCGCGCGGGGCTGGCCGACATGGCCGCCCACCCGGACGATGTGGCCGCCATGACCACGGTGCGCCGCGCCTTCCACACCTTCAAGGGCAGCTCACGCATGGTGGGCCTGC
>JBEGRT010000369.1:0-2582 GCA_041180305.1 Pseudomonadota bacterium | reverse complement strand
AGGTCGATGCCGCCCAAGGCCATGCCGACCAGGTCTGCGAGGAATGTCTGGCCTTCGCGGCCCTGACGCTCGCCGCACCCTTCATGCAGGGGCTGAGTGCAGCCCTGCCCCTCGCGCTGGACGGGTGGCACACGCCATCGGTCACACGCACCACCGCCAGCCCTTTCCTGGCGTATCGAACGCGCGCCCCACCGCGCTGACACCCCCCCCACAGGCATCTGCCTGATGCCTTCGTCGCACCGCCCGGGCCTGTGACCCTGGGTGGTCGCACCCGTGTGTCTTTTCATCCGTTCGAACCATGTGGTCTCTTCGCCCTTTGTCCCTGGCCGCCGCCGTGTGCGCCCTGACCTCCCTCCACACCCCAAGCGCCCTGGCTGCTGAATCGGCCGCCACATCGGCTGCGGCATCTCCTGCCGACATCCAGCGCCTCCAGCAAGAGTTGCGCGAACTGCGCCTGAGCTACGAAAGCCGCCTGCAATTGCTGGAGCAACAGCTTCAGAAGGCGCTGGACCGCCAACCCCAGTCGGCCACCGCATCGGCCCCAGCAGCCACGCAGACAGCCCCCGCAGCGCCAGCCAGCACCCAGGGCACCGCGCGCCCGTCCAGCGCAGCCAACGCCTTCAACCCGGCCGTCTCGCTGGTGCTGTCTGGCGTGTATGCCCACCTGCAACGCGATCCAGGCACCTGGGGCCTGGGCCAGTTCCTGCCCGGCGATGGCGAGCTGGGCCCGGGCGACAAAGGCCTGCGCCTGGGGGAATCCGAACTGCGCCTGGCCGCCAGCATCGACCCCTGGTGGTCGGGCGCGCTGAACCTGGCCCTCACCTCTGAGAACGAAGCCGAAGTGGAAGAGGCCTATGTGCAAAGCACGGCCCTGGCCGACGGCCTGACCGTGAAAGCCGGCCGCTTCCGCAGCAGCGTGGGCTACCTGAATGAACAGCATCCCCACACCTGGGACTTCGTGGACGCCCCCTTGCCCCAGCAGGCATTCCTGGCCGGCGGCCTGGGCCACGATGGCCTGCAGGTGCGCTGGCTGGCCCCCACCGACCAGTACCTCGAACTGGGCGGCGAAGTGGCCCGCGGCGCCAGCGCCGACAACGGGGCAGGCAGCACGCTGGTGTTCGCGCGCACGGGTCGCGACATCGGTGCCAGCCACAACTGGCGCCTGGGCCTGTCGCACCTGTGGGAACGCGGCCTGAGCCGCACCTGGGACGACACCGCCGGCCTGAGCCACCAGTTCGACGGCCGCGCCCGCCTGTGGGTGCTCGATGGCGTGTGGAAATGGGCCCCGCAAGGCAACGCCCAGTCGACCAGCTTCAAGCTGCAAGGCGAGGTCTACCAGCGCCAGCTCAGTGGCCAATGGCTGGCCGACACCCTAGGCGCCGCCAGCCAGGACGCCTTCGGGAACACCGCCCGTGGCTACTACCTGCAGGGCGTGTACCAGTTCGCGCCCCGCTGGCGCGTGGGCCTGCGGCACGACGAAGCCACGCCCGGCACCGCCGAGCTGGGCGCCAATACAGGCCTGGTGGCCTGGAGCGACCACAAGCCCCAGCGCCAGAGCCTGATGCTGGACTACTCGCCCAGCGAATTCAGCCGCTGGCGCGTGCAGGTCAACAACGACCGCACCCGGGCCGACCTGCGCGATGCCCAGGTCTTCCTGCAGTACCAGATGAGCCTGGGCGCCCACGGCGCTCACGGCTACTGAGAAGGAGCCCACCCATGAAACGCCTTCGACAAGCTGGCCTCACCGCCGCACTGCTGATCGGCCTGGCTCCCTCGGCCCACGCCACCCTGCGTGTGTTCGCCTGCGAACCCGAATGGGCGGCACTCACCCAGGAGCTGGCCGGCGACCAGGCCCAGGTCTACACGGCCACCAATGCCCTGCAAGACCCCCACCAGGTGCAGGCACGCCCCAGCCTCATGGCGGCCGTGCGCAATGCCGACCTCGTGGTGTGCACCGGTGCCGAGCTGGAAACCGGGTGGCTGCCCGTGCTGCTGCAGCAGTCGGGCAATGCCCGCGTGCAACCCGGCCAGAAGGGCCACTTCGAAGCAGCAGGCCTGGTGCCCATGCTGGAAGTGCCGAGCCGCCTGGACCGTGCCGACGGCGATGTGCACGCCGCCGGCAACCCGCACATCCAGACCTCGCCGCACACCTTCGCCCGCGTGGCGCCGGCCCTCAGCCAGCGCCTGAGCGAGCTGGAGCCGAGCCAGGCCGCGACCTTCAAGGCACGCCTGGCCGATTTCCAGCAGCGCTGGCAACAGGCCACACAGCGCTGGGCACAGCAGGGCGCACGCCTGAAAGGCACGCGCATTGTGGTGCAGCACCGCGGCTTCCCCTACCTGCAGCAGTGGCTGGGGCTGGACGAGGTGGCTGCGCTGGAACCCAAACCGGGGGTGGAGCCCAGCAGCGCCCACCTGGGCCGTGTGCTGCAGCAACTGCAGGACAGACCGGCCCGGCTGGTGGTGCGCGCCGCCTATGCCGACGGACGGGGCAGCCAGTGGCTGGCCGACCGGGCCCACATCCCCGTGGTGACCGTGCCCTTCACGGTGGGCGGCAGCGCAGCGGCCAAAGACCTCTTCGGCCT
>JBEGRT010000368.1:0-3834 GCA_041180305.1 Pseudomonadota bacterium | reverse complement strand
ACATGGCCTGCACGGCGTGCCGCACCATGTTGAAGGTGCCCGTGAGGTTGACGGCCACCGTGCGCTCGAATTCGGCCAGCGGCTGCAGGCCCAGCGGCCCCAGCACCTTGCCCACCGAGGCCACGCCCGCGCACTGCACCAGGCCCTGCAGACTGCCCCGCCATTGCAGCGCCTGCTGCACCGCGTGCGCGGCCTGGTCGTCTGCACGCACATCGGTCTGGCAGGCCCGCACGCGATCACCGAAGCGATCGGCCAGGCGCCTGACGGCATCGGCCAAGGGTCCTGAATGCCAGTCGGCCACCAGCACATGAGCGCCCGCAGCCAGCAGGGTCTCGGCCACGGCCAGCCCCAGGCCCGAGGCGCCCCCGGTCACCAGCACACATTGGTCGCGCACGTTCATGCGGCACCTCCTGCCATGCAGATGACCCATGGTGCCACCGGGCGCCATGGGTCATCAAGCGAAGAAGATCACACCGGCGCGGCGTGCGACCGCATCAGGCCAGACGGAAGGTGGACACCGATTCCTGCAGGCGCGACGCCTGGTCGCGCAGGCTGATGGCAGCGGCACTGGACTCTTCCACCAGGGCCGCGTTCTGCTGGGTGCCCTGGTCGAGCATGGCCACCGCCTCATTGACCTGGGTGATGCCCAGGCTTTGCTGCTCGCTGCCCATGGCGATTTCGCTCATGAGGCCACTGACTTCCTGCACCTGCTGCACGAGGCGCTGGATCGACTCCGTGCTGCTGGTGGCCAGGTCATAACCCTGGGCCACCGAATCGACGCTTTGCTGGATCAGGGTCTTGATCTCGCGGGCAGCCTGCGTGCTGCGCTGGGCCAGGCTGCGCACCTCGGACGCCACCACCGCGAAGCCACGGCCCTGCTCACCGGCGCGGGCGGCTTCCACCGCGGCATTGAGGGCCAGGATGTTGGTCTGGAAGGCGATGCCGTCGATCACGGCATTGATGTCGGCGATCTTGGCGCTGGCCTGGCGGATGGACTCCATGCGCTGCACCACCTGCTGGAAGACCTCGCCGCTGGCCACGGCCTCCTGGGCTGCGCTGGCCGAGAGGTCGCGCGAGCGGTGGGCGGTGGTGGCGGTCTGCTGCACCATGGACGACATCTGCTCCATCGACGACGCCGTCTGCTGCAGCGACGAGGCCTGGCTTTCGGTGCGGGCGCTGAGGTCCTGGTTGCCCTGGGCGATCTGCGTGGCGGCTGTGGCCACGGAATCGCTGGCCACCTTGATGCCCTCGATGATGCTGCGCATGTGGGCCACGGCCTGCCCCATGGCGTTGATCATGTCACCCACTTCGTCGCGTTGCGTGCTTTGCAAGGTGCGGCTGAGATCTCCGGCGGCCAGTGCGCGCGAGACCTGCATGGCGTCTTCCACGGAATCGATCACGGCACGGGCCACCGAGCGCATCAGCAAGCCCCCCAGCGCGCACAGCACGGCGACCGCACAGGCCAGCAGGACCAGTTCGGTCTGCACCGCCTGCACCCGCGAGACCATCAGTGCGTCGAGCACCTGCATGCCTTCATCGGACATGGCGAACTCGGCCACGATGGCCTCGGTCAGGCCGTCGAAATAAGCCTTGGGTTCGGGGCCCGATTCACCACCCGATGCCGTGACCTCCTGCACCAGCGCCAGGGCCGCTGCCACGCGGGCGTCCATGGCCTTTTGCTTGTCGATCAGCGACTGGGGCAGCTGCCCCTTGTCGAAATAGCGCGCTGCGCGCTGCAAGGACACATTGGCGTCCTGCTTGAGTGCCTGGGCCCCGTCGGCCAGGCTGCGCAAGGCCAGGATGTCGTCGACAGTGGCCGTGCCTTTGCTGCGAATGGCCGTGCCGCGGGCGCGGGCCTTGCCCAGCATGTCGGTGGCCCGGGGCATGTGCTGGGTCAGGGCCACGATCATGAAGTAGCTGCGCGGGTCGGCGTCGAGCGCCAGCCCCGACACCTCGCCCACATCGGCCAGCAGGTCGAGCTGGGTCTGGATGAGGGCGTTGTGCTGCTTGAAACTTTCAGGCGCGGTGAGCTGCCCGCTGGCCAGGGCCTTTTCGATGCCCTGCCAGCGCTCGGCCAGCTGCTTGTAGCGTTCGGCCACCTCGGGGCTGCCATGGGCCATCACCAAGGGTTGCAGGGTGCTCAGCATGCCGTTGACCTTCTGCTGGCGCGCAGCCCGCGCCTCCTGCATGGCCGCATTGCCCGACAGCACGCCGGCCGTCAGGCCCCGGTGCTCCTGCGTGTAGCGGATCACCTCCAGCAGGGGCTCGGAGGTTCGCAAGCCCTGTCGCTCGGCGTCCAGCACCCGCCACTCGGCCCAGGACGCCTTGAGCACCATGACGGTGGGCACCCCCGCCAGCACGGCAAACAGCAGGCCCAGCAGGCCGAATTTCTGACGAAAGCGCAGGTTGGCAATCCATTGATGCATGGCAGGCTCCAGAGACCGATAGACGGTGAGCACGCCGAATGCATTCCTCCGTGCCCTGAGTGATATGTCACATATCGACCCCTCCGCCTGCGGCTTGAGGCCCCATGTGTCGCCACCCGTTTCCGCCACCTGCTCCGGTGGTTGAAGAAAGAGGGGGGATCGTGACATCCTCACACCCCATGCAGGGACACGAAAAAAGATCAAACCACAGGGGCATTTCGCTCGTTGACACCTTGTGTGCCATGACCATTGCCAGCGGGCTCACCGCCACCGCGGCACCACAGTTGATGCAGTGGCCCGCCGAAGCGCGCAAGGCCGTGATCACGCACACCGCGGGCGCCATGCGCTCGGCCAGCACGCTGCACCACATGAAATGTGCCGTGAGCCCACAGTGCCCGCTGCAGCAAGGCAGCGCCGTGCTGACGGTGGGCGCCATGCAGGTGCAGATGGAAGATGGCCACCCGGCCGCCGGGCATGACGAAGGCCTCGCCCGCACGCTGGAGCTCGACGGCCTGCAGGTGGTGCAGGCCCCGATGGAAACGCGTGTGCAGCACCCTTCGGCCCCTGAGCCTGCCCGGTGTGCGGCGGTGTACCGCAGCCCGCAGGCCCCGGGCCTGTCGCCTCAGGTCGTGGCATTGACCGAGGGCTGCTGAAGCCCAGGGTGTGCAGGCGACCAAGCCTGCTGCCACGCCGAAAATTACTGCCTCAGAAACCAGAAAGCCCAACAGACTTTCGTCTGCTGGGCTCATGTGGCGGAGAGGGTGGGATTCGAACCCACGGTACGTTATTCACGTACGCCTGATTTCGAGTCAGGTACATTCGACCACTCTGCCACCTCTCCTGAAACCGGGTTGCATCCGTGGTCAACGGCGTAGCCCGCTACTATAACAGCACTTTTGGCGTTGCAGCCAACTTTCGTTCAAAAAGTTGGCTGCCCCCGCAGATCAGGGGCGCAGCACTTCGGCACCGCCCAGGTAGGGGCGCAGTGCGGCCGGCACCGCGATGGAGCCATCGGCCTGCTGGTGGTTTTCCAGCACCGCCACCAGGGCACGGCCCACGGCCAGGCCTGAGCCGTTCAGGGTGTGCACCCACTCGTTCTTGCCCTGGGCGTTCTTGAAGCGCGCCTGCATGCGACGGGCCTGGAAGGCTTCGCAGTTCGAGCACGAGCTGATCTCGCGGTAGGTGTTCTGCGCAGGCAGCCACACCTCCAGGTCGTAGGTCTTGGTGGCGCCAAAGCCCATGTCGCCCGTGCACAGGGCCATCACGCGGTAAGGCAGCTCCAGCTTCTGCAGGATGGCTTCGGCGTGGCCCACCATCTCTTCCAGGGCGGCGTAGCTCTGCTCGGGCGTGGTGATCTGAACCATCTCGACCTTGTCGAACTGGTGCTGGCGGATCATGCCGCGGGTGT
>JBEGRT010000367.1:0-2646 GCA_041180305.1 Pseudomonadota bacterium | reverse complement strand
ATCTTCGATGGGGTGCGCGGCCGTGCTCATCACGCAATCGGTCAGGCGGGCCAGCTGGTCGGCGCAGGCATCGATCAGGGCCGGATCGATCAGGGGCTCATCGCCTTGCACATTCACGACCCGGTCATCGCCGGTCAGGCCGAGTTGCTCGCAGGCTTCGGCCAGTCGGTCGGAGCCGGTGGGATGGTCGGTGCGGGTCAGCAGGGCTTGCACGCCGTGGGCCTGGCAGGCGGCCACGATCGAGGCGTCATCGGCGGCCACCACCACCCGGCTGGCCTGGCTGAGGGCGGCCTGGCGGGCCACACGGACGATCATGGGCAGCCCGGCGATGTCGGCCAGAGGCTTGTTGGGCAGGCGGCTGGAGGCCAGCCGTGCCGGGATCAGCACGGTGTAGCCCATGTCAGTCGGCCGCGGGCAGTTCGCTGGCAGCCGGGGCGCTGGGGGCCGCCGGGGCGTCGAGTGATCGCGCTTCGCTTTCCAGCATCACGGGGATGCCGTCGCGGATCGGAAAGGCCAGGCGGTCGGCGTGGCAGATCAGGTCGTTGCGGTCGTCGCTGCGCTGCAGCGGGCCCTTGCAGACCGGGCAGACCAGCAGTTCGATGAGTCGGGTGTCCATGGCGGAATCCATCAGGTGGGGCGCGCAGGCCGAGGCCGGTGCGGCGCGAGTCGGGCATCCAGAGCCTGCCAGAAAGCAGGCTCCGGGCTGAAGTCTAGTGGGCAGACCCACACCTGTGTGGCCGGGCAGTGCTGCGCCAGGGCTTCAGGGGTGAGTTTCACGGCGTCTTTTTCCGTGAGGATGACGTGCCGGCTGTTGGGGGGCCAGGGCAGGGGGCTCAGCGTGGCGTGGTCTGGCAGGGGCAGTGCGCTGAAGCGGTAGCCCTGTGCCTCCAGCGCCTGGAAAAAGCGCGTGGGCTGTGCAATGCCGGCCGCGGCCCAGGTGTGCTCGGGGGAGGTGTCTGGCGGGGGCAGGGTGGGCGCTGGTGTGCTGGCCGCATGGTGGTCGCCCGCCCGATGGCCATGGGTGGCCCATGGCGCCCAGGGTTGGGGGCGCTGCAGGCTGCGTTGCCCCAGGTGACCTGGCAGTTGCGTGCTGGGCGCCGTCGCGTTGTAGAGCACCAGGGGCGGGCCACCGTCGATTGCCGCCGACGGGCTGTCGGCCGGTTCGCGCAAAGGGCCTGCAGGCAGCAGGCAGCCGTTGCCGGCGCCGCGTTCGTCGAACACCACGATTTCCAGATCACGTGCCAGGGCGAGGTGCTGCAGGCCGTCATCGCAGACCAGGATGTCGATGTCGGGGTGTTGCTTCAGCAAGGCCTGGCCGGCCAGGGCGCGCTGGCGGCCAATCGCGATGGGCACTTGGCTGCGTTGCCATAGCAGCCAGGGTTCGTCGCCCGTCACGCGTGCATTGAGCGTGGCGGCGCTGTGGGCATCGAGCAGCACGGGCGCGGCTTGCTGGCTGGCGCTGCCGCCATGCCCGCGGGTCAGCAGGCCGGGGTGCCAGCCCTGGTGCCGGAGGTGTTCGAGCACGGCCAGCGTGGTGGGCGTCTTGCCAGCCCCGCCCGCAATGCGGTTGCCCACCATCACCACGGGCACCGGCAGGCGAATGGCCTGGAGCAAGCCCAGGCGGTACAGCACACGCCGGGTGCCCACCAGCCCCCGCATCAGCAGGTGCAGTGGCCACGTCAGGGCGGTGTAGAGGCCCCAGTGCTGCCACTGGCGGGTCAGCCAGGCTTCCAGGGCGCTGCGCCGGTCGGGCATGGGCTCAGTGTGCCGCGCCGGCGTCCTGGGCATTGCCCGCCTGGCCTTGGGCGGCGAAGGTCAGCTGCGTCAGCCCGGCGCGGCGTGCCGCGTCCATCACGTTGATCACGCTCTGGTGGGTGGCCGACGCATCGGCCGTCACGATGACGATGGTGTCTTTCTGGCCACCGCTGGCTTGCTGCAAGCCGGCGGCCAGCAATTCGACGCTGCGGCCCTGCACCAGCTGGCGGTTCACCATGTAGCGGCCATCGGCGGTCACGACGACCACCAGCTCTTTCGGGCGCTGCTTGGCCGCATTGGCGTTGGCCGTGGGCAGGTTGATCTTCAGTTCGGTGAAGCGCGAGTAGGTCGTCGTCAGCATCAGGAAGATGAGGATGACCAGCAGCACGTCAATGAAGGGGATCAGGTTGATCTCGGGTTCTTCCGTGCGGCGCGGGCGGAAATTCAGGGCCATGGCCGTGCACCTCAGCGGCGCGCGCCAGCGGGTCGAACCAGGTGCTGCACCAGGCGTTCGGCGCCTTGTTCCATCTGCAGGGCGAAGGTGTCGACACGGGCGCGGAAGTGGCGGAAGGCGATCAGCGAAGGAATCGCCACCATCAGGCCGAAGGCCGTGTTGTACAGGGCCACCGAAATGCCATGGGCGAGTTCCTGCGGGTTGCCCGAACCATTGGCGCCCCCTGTGGCGCCGAAGATCTCGATCATGCCGATCACGGTGCCCAGCAGGCCAAACAGAGGGGCTGCGGCCGAGATGGTGCCCAGGGCAGTCAAGTTCTTTTCCAGGGTGTGGATGGCCTGGCGCCCCGCGGCTTCAACGGCCGAGCGCAGGCGCTCTTCGTTGCCTCGGCTTTCGGCGGCGGCTTGCAGCCCATGGGCCAGCACGGTGCCCAGCAC
>JBEGRT010000366.1:0-2900 GCA_041180305.1 Pseudomonadota bacterium | reverse complement strand
CTGCACGCCATCCATGGTCTGCCAGGGCAGGAATGGGCGGGGCAGTGACACGCCGCAATGCCGGTCGAGCGCCTGCACCTCGTGGCCCAGGGTGCGCGCCAGCGATTCCCCGATCTCCAGGTACTGGAGCGGGAAGGTCAGCTGGCGCAGCGTGCGTTCGGTGGCGGCCATGTGGCGAGGCTCCTTGGCCTGGGTCATGGGCCTGGGTCAGGCGGCCGCCTGCATGACCCGCTGCGTGCAGTGTTCGCTGGCGGCGACGGGGTCGCCCGTGCGCTCGAAGGCCTCCAGCCAGGTGTCGTAGTGGGCCATTTCCTGGTGCTGCCAGGGGTGGAAGCCGGGCTTGAAGTAGCTCATGTAGTACCCCAGTGCGGGCAGGAACACGCCACCGGGCTTGTAGAGCCACCAGGCACCCTTGAGCAGCATGCCCATGCGCTTCATGAAGCCGAAGCCGTCTTCCTTGAGCAGGCGGTTGACCATGAACCAGTTGCCGATGGGGTACTCGATGCTGAAATAGATCAGCCCGGCGATGCGGGTGAAGTAGCCCGCCTTGGCCACGCGGGTCAGCACGTCGAAGCACACGGCCTTGTGCTCGACTTCTTCGATGGAGTGCCAGGCGTAGATGGCGCGCATGCGGGGGTCGAAGTCTCCGATGATGTCGGCACGCTCCATGAAGGTGGTGCACATCAGGGCCGTGAGGTGTTCGGCCGCGGCCGTGTACGACAGGTTGAAGGCCTTGGACCAGCTTTTGAGCTGCCACTTGAACTTGCGGTCCAGGAAGGTCTGGGTCCAGCCCACCTTCAGGCCCTGGCGTTCCAGCAGCTCGTTGAACTGCGTGTGCACCATGCCGTGCTGGGCTTCCTGGCGGGTGAAGTGCTTGACCTCTTCCAGCAACTTGGGGTCGGTGATCTGGTCGCGGTAGGCCCGCACCGAGCTGATGAAGTAGCGCTCGCCGATGGGGAAGGTCAGCGACATGGCGTCGAAGAAGCGGGTCTTGTAGGGGTCGCCACCGTTCCAGAAGCGGGGCACGCCGCTGTCGAGCCCGAAGTCGAGCTTTTCGCGGGGCTGGATGGGCTTGGCGTCATGGGCTGGGGTCATGGGTCTCTCCTCGGTGGGCGGCATCAAGGCTTGCCGTGTGGGGCCATTGAGCCGCCAGCGCCTTGTCTTGTGGCGCCATCGGTGTGCCGCAGCCGCCAAAGCGCCAGGGCACTTTAGGCACGTGGCCCGGCGGTGACAAATCACATCCGCTGCGTCACAGATAAGGCAAACTTATTTGTCATGCCCCACCACCGCCCGCCACCCCTGCACCTGCTGCCCGCCCTGGAGGCCGCGGCCCGCTGGCAGAGCTTTGCCAAGGCCGCCCAGGAGCTGCATGTCACGGCCCCGGCCATCAGCCAGCAGATCCGCCAGCTGGAAGACTGGCTGGGTGTGCCCCTGTTCCACCGCCTGACCCGGCAGGTGCGCCTGACGGAAGCCGGCGCCCAGTTCGCCGAGCTGGCCCGCGAGGTGCTGCAGCGTTACCAGGCCGGGCATGCCGAATGGCAATGGGCCCACGCCCGGCCGCGCCTGCGCCTGAGCGCGGCCCCCCTGGTGGGCCACGAGCTGCTGCTGCCCGCCCTGGGCGAGTTCCAGGCCCAGCACCCGGGGCTGGACCTCTCGCTCGACCTCGACCTGGCGCTGGCCGATTTCGATGCGGGTGAGGTCGATGCGGCCATCCGCTTCGGGGCGGGGCGCTGGAAGGGCCTGAGCGCCTGGCCCCTGATCGATTGCCTGGGAACGGTGGCCGGGCACCCGCGTGTGCTGCAGGCCCACCCGGTGCGCGGCGTGGCCGACCTGCGCCACCACACCCTGATCCACTTCCGCAAGGGCGTGAACGACTGGGACCTGGTGGCCCGCGCCCTGGGCGTGCAGGCCTTGCCCTGCAAGGGCCACCTGCACCTGGATTCCGAGCTGTCGGCCATGCGCGCGGCCGAGCAGGGCCTGGGCCTGGTGATCTGCATCCTGCCGGCCTGCCAGCGCTGGCTGGACGAGGGCCTGCTGCAGCCCGTGGCCCCGCCCATGCCCCTGGGCCGGGGCTATCACTTCGTGTTCAAGGCCCAGCACCCCCGCCAGGACCTGCTGCGCACGCTGCACGCCTGGCTGCTGGCCCAGATGCAGCACTGGGCCCAGCCGCGCGACAATGCCACCCCATGAGCTGGTCTGATCGTCAAAGTCCCATCGTGGCCGTGGCCACCGCCCCGGGCCGTGGTGCCGTCGGCATCGTGCGGGTGTCGGGCCGCGGGGTGGCGCCCCTGGCCCAGGCCCTCACGGGCCGCGCCCTGCAGCCGCGCGTGGCCACCTACGGCCCCTTCCTCGATGCCGAGGGCCAGGCCATCGACCATGGGCTGGCGCTGTACTTCCCTGGCCCGCACAGCTACACCGGCGAAGACGTGCTCGAACTGCAGGGCCACGGCGGCCCCGTGGTGCTGCAGCTGCTGGTGGCCCGTTGCCTGGCCGCTGCCGCCACGCCCGATGCGGCCACCGGCCGGCCCCTGCTGCCCGGCCTGCGCCTGGCCGAACCCGGCGAGTTCACCGAACGCGCCTTCCTGAACGACAAGATCGACCTGGCCCAGGCCGAGGCCATTGCCGACCTGATCGACGCCAGCACCGAGGCCGCGGCCCGCTCGGCCACGCGCTCGCTGGGCGGTGCGTTTTCCCACGAGGTCAATGCCTTGCGTGATGGCCTGATCCACCTGCGCATGCTGGTCGAGGCCACGCTCGACTTTCCCGAAGAAGAGATCGACTTCCTGGCCAGCCATGAACTGCGCGAACGGCTGGAATACGTGCAGGGTCTGATGGGCAATGTGCTCACGGCAGCAGAGCAGGGTGCGCTGCTCACGCGTGGACTCACTGTTGCGATTGCA
>JBEGRT010000365.1:0-3246 GCA_041180305.1 Pseudomonadota bacterium | reverse complement strand
TTCAGCGCCGCGTTGTAGGCCTTCCAGTTCGTCGTGCGGTACTTCGTCCGCTTCTTCTTCGCTTCGCTCACGGCGTCAGTCTATGAGCACGCTGCCGCTCGCTTTGTGCAACAGAGCCGATGCGGTCCATGAACGCGGTGTCGTCTCGCATCTCCGGCGGCAGCGGCCCAAACAGGTGTCCGATGCGCTGCTGGTGCTCCACGTCCACGTCGAAGTTGCCCACCAGCACGATGGAGCCATCGGCGCGGATGCTTTCCTTGCCGCGGGAGAACTCGCCGCTCTCCATGTAGCCCTTCATGATGTTGACGCCGTCCTTCTGGTCGAAGGACACGCCCGACACCTCGTCAAAACAGACCACGTCGTACTGGCAGACCAGCCCTCGCTGGCCGTTGGCGTTGTTGACGAACATGCGGGCCACCGTGGCCTTGCCGCCAGAGATGAGGTGCGCATACGGAGACACCTGTTGGAAGAGGTGCGACTTGCCGGTGCCGCGCGGCCCCAGCTCAACCAGGTTGTAGTTGCGCTCGACGAAGGGGACCATGCGCAGCAGCAACGCATCCTTGGCGCGCTCAGGCAGGGTTTCCGGCTCGAACCCGACACTGCGCAGCAGCAGGTCGCGCCACTCGGCCGTCGTGAACTGCTCCCGGCCCTTGGCCAGCGCGTCCAGAACCTCGCGCTTGGACAGCTGGATGGCTCGCAGCGCATCCACGCCGAAGGGGCGTCCACCCTTTTCCTGGGCGATGGAGGCGTCGTAGCCCAGGGTGACCTCGGCGTAGAAGCCGCCGGTCAACATGCGCTCGTTCTCCTTGACCATCTCCGGCGTCAACCGCACCTCGTTCAGCCGCAGGCTGGGCAAGGCGGCGACGTAGGAGTCGGTCTTCGAATCCAGACGGGCCGTGATGATGTCGATGACTTTCACGGAGCCCGACTCACGTGCCCGGGCCTTGAACAGCTCCTCCTCACCGGCCTTGACGGTGCGAGAGCCAAGCTGCCGCTGCACGATGTCCAGTCCTTCCTGGATTTCGGCTTCGTCGGTTGTCGCGCAGTAGCGGCCGAGCAGGAACTCGACCACGTAGGTGGGCACCGGAAACTGGCGGCTGAAGGTGCGCACCAGGTCCTTGCGCACGACATAGCCCTCGTAGGCAGAGGTGGCCTTGCGGTCCAGGTCGTCTAGTTGCATCGTCACTTTTCTCCTACCGTGGTCGCCTGCTTCTGCAGAACCTCGCCGTCGGGCCCAAGCACCACGACCACGGCCGCCGCGCCCATCTGCTCATCATCCGCCACCGCTAAGCTGGCCTTGCCGCTGTCCAACGGCTTGCTCGCTGCCAGTGAACTGGATGCCAGCGCCGCCTTGGTGCGGATGTCCACCCTTTGGCCGGCCGAGGCACCGCCCACCACGACCGTGCAGCGTAAGCCCTTCCAGGAGACCGACTGAATCGTCACCGACGCATCGGGTCCGGTCGCACCGGCGCACTCCAGCTGCAGAACCGGGACCAGGCACTCCTGGAGGCTGATTCCGCCATGCGCGTAGTCCGCGCCCGCGATGAAGCTGGCCACTCCAGGTGCGTAGGCCACCTGAACGTCCTTGCACCAGTCCCAGCCGAAGGTCAGCGGCGTTCCGTGGGCGCTGTCCTTGAGGACAGCACAGCGCCCCCAACGGGTCTCGGCCTGGTGCTTGGCCAACTCAGACTTCGGTAGCCCGCCAGGAACCAAGAGCCAACCGTGGTCGGTGACGACACGAATGCGCTTCCAGCCGGCTTCGGCCAGCTCGGTAATGCGCTCAACGACTTGGTCAAGCTGGGTCGCCAAATCACGCGCCAGGCGGATGCCGTGCTCGTGTCCGTAGTGGTCCAGGTCGCCGGCTTCAGTCCAAGCGCGGCCCTTCGATTCACCTGTTCCGTGCTTCTCCAGGGGCGCTACGCCTTGCTCGGCCAGCAACTTCCTGAAATTGTGACCCGATAGCGGCTTGCCATCTGCAGCCACCCGAGGCTCAAAGTCGACGTCATCAACAGACCCAGAGACGAAGCTGGCCACCGGTGAGCACCAGGCCTTTCCAGATGCGGTGACCGATGGCATGCTGGTCCACCTGGCTGCCAGACTGGTCGTGCCCAGCGCCGAAAGACGTTGCTCCAGGAGACGGGCGACGTCGTAGCGCAGGCCATCGACGAAAACCGTGCAAGTGCCCTCCGGCGGATTCCCGGCGTCTTGGACCGGCAGCGGCTTCAAGCCCCCAGCGGCCTTGACCGCCTCCTGCAGCCTGCGCGCGGACTCCTCAAGCCACGGCAGGTACATCGCTCGCAATGCCGCACCGACCGGTTCGACGTCGCTCTTCGCATGGACGCAGCCGAGCGCCAACAGCGCAGCCTGGTCAACCTGCCATCCGGATTGCTGATAGCTAGCGGCCAGCTCCGCAGGTGATTGCCCGATTGGGAGAACCGCGCTTCTTTGGGCGACCTCCGCGAGATGTTCCAGCGCGGAAGCCAGAGGTGACCGGCCCATGCGCGACCAGACCCAGCCTCGGCGTAGCCCATGCTCCTTCTCCGCAGCGGACACCGCCGCACGAGCCTCGACGGCATCCATTGCCGCGCAGGCCGACAAGGCATAACGCAGAGCGCCCTCGCCTTGCTCGTTGGCCTGCGGGTAGCCCGCCAACTGGTCCTGGTCCGGGAAAAGTCCCAACTGCGGTGGTTGTACCTTCGCCAGCAGCGGGTAGATATTCGGGAAGCTGGCGAATGAATCGCGGTAAAGCACCGCAACCGCGGCCCACTTGCCTTCGCCCTTGGCCAGGCGCTCAGCAGCGACCAGCACCCCGTCGGCTACCGGGTCAAAGCCGAATTCGGACTTGCAGAGCTTGTGGAACACGCTCCAAAGACCATCGCCAAACTGACGCTGAACCACAGCGGGCTCGTTCATCCACAGCAGTACGTCGCGTGTGGGATTCGGCACCAACAGGCTCAGCAACCACTCCGCGTTGATGGCACGCCCCTGGAGGTCCGCCACCGCGGTCTCCATCAGCACGCCAGCATCAAGAACCTGGGTCAGCGCTTCTTGAGTCGATTTGTCCTGGGCTACGTCCAGCCCAAGTCCACCACCCTTGGACGTCAAGAAGGCATTGACGGTCCAGTCCGGCTCTGTTGCACAAAGCGAGCGGCAGCGTGCTCATAGACTGACGCCGTGAGCGAAGCGAAGAAGAAGCGGACGAAGTACCGCACGACGAACTGGAAGGCCTACAACGCGGCGCTGAAG
>JBEGRT010000364.1:0-10334 GCA_041180305.1 Pseudomonadota bacterium | reverse complement strand
CCCACAGCGTGGCCCAGGCCTCGACGCGGCGAGCCGACTCGACGGCGGGACCCAGATCAATCCGCTTGCCCTCGCTCACGTCGTAGGCGTCGTCAGCGACCTGGGCATCGCCCCTTACCGTCTTCATGCCGTCAATGTTCTTGCTGACATAGGCGATCAGGTACGCGACGCACCGGTCGGCCATGTCGACTATCTCGCCGTTTGCCGGGTCGTAGTCCTTGAACGTGCAGCGGTGCTCGACGGCGCCGTCCTCGCTCCGGTCCTCTTTCATCGCGTGATTCCACAACGCGAGCTTTACGCGCGGCCGATCTTCCGGCCGGGTCATGATGCAGATGTGCCAATGCGGCGTCCCGTCCGCGTGCGGCTCGACAGTGCGGAAGGCGGACCACTCGATTCCCGCCCGGTCAAGCTGGGACCGGAACCGCTCCCAAACTCCGTTGAGATATTCCTGTGTGTCCTGCGGCGTGAATCCGCCGGCGGCGTCCCACTTCGGATTCTTTTCGAGCTGGTCGTCGCGGGTCCGCATCCGGTGATATTTCGACGGCGCCGTCAGCGTGGCGAATGTCCACGTAAAGCCCTGCGCAGCACGCCAGCGCGCTAAACCCTTTGCCCTTACGATCATCTCCGCGCGGCGGTTCGCCGGGTTGCTGGTGCTGCTCGCTGCCAGATCTGCCAGCGTCATGATGACGGTTCCGTCATCGCGCATCGCGTACAGGTTCGCCAGCAGCTCGGCCAGCGCCTCGCGGTGCCATGTGCGAGCGCGGGCAATGTCGTTACTGACGAAGTGCCTTATCTCGCCAAGGTTCAGCTTGTTCTGCTCGAACTTGCGCCAGTCAGCCACCCGCAGCTTACGCCCCCACCAGCTCACATCTTTAAGCCTGGCGACCTCGCAGTGCCGGCCGTACTTGCTCTCCGGGTAGTCGACGCTATGAAACGCACACAGCCGCGCGCCATGGTGCCGGCGCCATTCGCCGACGTGCGCGTCGGCCTCGGTAGTCGCTGCCTGCTCCTGCTCGTCGATCTCCCTTGTCAGAACCTTGGCGATCTCGCGCGCCTCGCGGCGGTTGATCGGGTAAACGTGCGTCCTTGCGTCCTGCTTTTCGATCATCGCCTGCAGCATCGCGCTGCTGGCGGCGTCGTCCTGCTCGTAGGATTCGGCAAGTGCGGTATTCATACCGGCGGCCACACGTAGCAGGTTGCCAGCAGCGCCCACCACAGGGCGATGGTGCACACGACCTCGCGTATCACGCGGCCACCTCGATGCGCTGCACCAGCCCGGCGATGTGCTGATCATTCGCGGCGCGGATATTGGTCGATAGATTGGCGAACCGTTCGAGCATCTGCCACGCGGCCTCAAAGTGCGCCGGATGCAGGTGCTTGCTTTCGGTATAGATTTCGCCACTCAGGCCAGCCGCGTGCATGACGGCGCGGCGCTGGCTTTTGGTCAGCGCATCCCACAACTGCTCACGCTTCGACGGCAAACCTAGAATTTCGTCGATCCTTGCCAATGCCTGGTCGCGTGTCATGGCGCCTCCGGCAGCGTCAGCCGCACACCCGAGAGCGCCATCCCTTTCTTTTTTATCGGCACCACTGCAGTCGGCGCCCTGGTAAACGTCACGTCGGCACCGACTTGTTCCAACACTACGATGCCGTTTATCAACGCGAGGTTTTCGGCGTGGGTTGGGTTCTCGATGCGCGCAAGCTGGGCAAGACAGAGCGCGAGCGCGTCAATCAGCCGTTGAATGTCCGGTGCGTTGTGATTCATGCCGCAACCCTCCGGGTCGCCATCGGCAGGTTCCGGCGGCGTTGCGCGCGGCGCTGGCGGAGCTTCCATATCTTGTAGGCGCTGACCATGGCTCAGGCCTCCGGGTCGAACTCAGGAAAGATGACCAGCGCCAGCGCGCGTAGCTTCTCGGCCCACACGGCGTGCTCGGCGTTGTACTCGACCAGCAGCTCTGCGGTGTCGTGCAGCGCCCATGCCACGTCCTCGGCTTCCGGCCGGTCGTCGTCTACGTTGGTGTCCTCGCCGCTCGCGTCGTATGGCGGCTCCTGCTCGTCGTCCTGTTCGCCTGCAGGCGTGGGCTTGCGCGCGGCCAGCCATTTCGCGTAGGTGTCGGCGTCCTCGTCGGCAACGAAGCCACGCAGCACGACCGGCTCGCCCATGTGGCTTACGCGAATTCGCGCGCCCAGCATTGACGACTGTTCTCGCGTGTAGCCCCACTGGGCTTCCTCGATCTCGTCCAGGCGTGCGCCGATGGCATCGAGGCGGCTTTCTTCCTCGTCGGTTGTCGTCTCTTTCTCGTTAATCGCCAGCGCCTCAGCGCGCAGCGCGCTTTCTTCCGCAACTTCCTCCGGCGTCGGCGCGCGCTTGGTTTCGTCCGCTGATCGCATCGGCCTGTATTCGCTGGGGCGCAGGTTGACGTGCACCCACTTCCAGCCCTCGCCCTTCACTTTCTTGGCCAGCGGCGCGAGCTTTTTCTCGACGAGCTGATACACCAGCTCGGCGTCAGAAAGCAGCGTTGACTCGTCGTCGCCGCTAAACAGGTCCGTGACGAATCGGCCGCCGGCGGCCTTGTAGGCGTCCAGCCCGATCAGCTTCACCACGCCCTGCTCGGCGTCGATGGTGTCCTCGCGCAGCAGCCGGCGGATGTTCCAATCGGTCAGCGACTTGGCGTCACCCTTGCGGAAGATGTCGAGCTGCTTCTCGCGGTCGGTCGTCGTCGTGAACGCCTCGCAGGCGGCGAGCGTGATCTCGCCGCGTGAACAGGCGGCGCGGATCTCGTCCGGCAATGCGCCCAGGCTCAGGCGCTGGGCAACGTAGCGTTTCGTGACCCCGTACAGCACGGCCACGTCGGCCGCTTTCATCTTCTGGCGCTTCACCAGCGTGGTGAACGCCTCGGCCTCGTCAATCGGGTGCATCGCCTCGCGCTGGTCGTTCGCGGCGAGCGACAGCGCGACGGCCTGCTCGACTCCCATGCGCTTGCACGGCACCGGGTGATCGGATGCGATCCGGCCGGCGTCGGCCAGCAGTTGCAGCGCGGCGAGGCGGCGCCCGCCGTCGATGACCTCGGTCATGGCGCCCGGTTCGCTTTCAATCACGACCAGGTTATGCAGCATGCCCAGCGCGGCGATGTTCTCGGCCAGTGTGGCGATGCCTTCAGGATCGGCCGGCGTACGGCGCGCGTTCAGCGGCGACCGTGCCAGGCACGACAGGGGTACGGAGTAGATTTCGCCGGTCGGTGCCGGCGTAGCGGCGGGTTTTTTCTTGGCGCTGGTTTTTGCCATGTGTGCGGTCCTCGTTGTGGATGGACCTCGCAGGGATGGGTGAAAAAGAGGCCAGCGGTTGCGGGTTCAACGTCGCTTCCGCCGGCCGCCCCATCCACGAGGCCATATATTCATGGCACGCACACACGCCATACGCAACGCGGAAGCGGGAGACGGTTTTACTGTTTTCGGTGTCCAATGCTTGGGCGCCCATCTTTACAGGCGCTCGGAGGTATGCATGACAAAGAAACTATGGACAACGCGCGATGTCGCCGAAGCCCTTTGCGATGCCCAAAACATCAGCACGGACTATGGGTTAGCGAAATTTCTAGGTTTGGAACCTACGACTGTTTCAGCCTGGCGCCGTGGTCATCGGGTCATGTCGGACGACCACGCGGCGACCATTGCGCCGTTGATCGGAGAAGATCCCGCCTGGCTGGCCCTTTGCCTTGCTGTTGAGCGGGTCAAATCGGACACCCTGGCCGAAAAAATGCGAGGTGTTCTGTTGGCGGGCACTAACCGTGTAGCCGGCGTGGTGCTTGGGTTTCTGGTGGTACTGGTGCCCTATTTTGGCCACCTTGGTATCACATGACACGCTATACATTATGCGAAGTTACCAAGGTGACCACTCGGTGTCTTGGTACGTCCGTTCGGCATTACAGCGACACCAACCGTCCGTCGCCTGAAACACAGTCCAAACCCCGTTTTTAAGACGGGATTCTTCTAAAGGACTTGTGCATACATGAAAAAAGAATCTGAAAAGCCAAAGAAAAAAGTACGGCGGCACCCTCGATTTCCGCCTCCCGGCCTGCGTTTTCCGACGCTCGATGGTGGTGGCCACGTCACCATCCCGGTGTCCGATGCCATCAGGATTACAGACAGCAGCGCGCGAACCGTCAACCGCTGGCGGCGCGAGCGACGGATCCCGGCCGCACCCTTGCGCCTGCTGCAGCTCCATCAGGCCGGTCTTATCGTGCCGGCCGACTGGTTCAAGATTGGCGCCGGGTTCAATGCCGCCGGCGATCTGTGCGTCGGTGTCTATGTGTTCCGGCGTGGCGAGCTGGAAGGCTACGGCGTGATGCTGCAGGCGCTGCGGGAATTGCGACGGGAACGAGAGGCCGGCGTGGTGCCGTCGCCACAGCGCCCGCTACTGGTGGTATTGCCTGGCGGCGCAGCCTGAAACGAAAAAGCCCGGCAAGGATGCCGGGCTTTCTCATATTGGCTTTTGGCGAGTTACGCGAACCAGCGAACAAGCATCATGAAAATGAAAGCGAGAATAATCACCCAAGGGGTGTAGTCGTAACCTTCTTCCTTTGTGCTTGCCATGATTCAAACCTCCGCCATTACCGCGACAGTGTATACCGCAACGATGACAGCCACCAATGCCAATGTCTGACCCCTCGATGCGCTGGCGAACCTGGCAGCGACCAGGCCGGCACCGGCAGCGATGGCAGCTGACTGAGCGTCAGTAATCCGACGTCTGCGTTGATCAGCCGGCATAGTAATTCCTTCGGAAGCCTTCCGGTAAGCGTCCCTTATCAGCACTGCTGCACTAGCCAGCAGATAACCGACCAGTCCGGCGATGATGATCGTCGCTACCGTCTTGTTCCCGTTCATACCGTCGCGCCTGGTGGTGCCAGCGCCAGCCAGCACGGCACGACGCAAAGGAACATCATCGCCAGCGTCAGCATGGTTTTACGCGGCATCGCTATGCGGCTCCTTGCCGTCCTTTGCTTCAAACGCTCGCGGCCAGATGTGGCGGCGAATCTTTTCGATCCAGTACCAATGACGATTCTGCCCATTGATCAGGCTTCGGATATCGCGGTGCATCTTGTACATCAGCACGGCGACACTCGTGTTCGCCAAAAAGATGCCGCCTTGCACTACCTGGTTGAACTGTTCGACGTCCACGGATTAACCGCCAACCGTGACCGTATCAAGCGCGGTGTTCAGGATCTCGGCGAGCGGCGCGGCCTGCATGGCCGGCAATCCCAGACCCACCAGCGCAGTCACGATAATGACCTTGCCCAGCTTGGTGCCGAAAAAAACGCGGTCAGCGAATACGACAGCGCCGGCAAAAATCCCTTTGATCTTGTTCATGGCTCTCTCCCTTCTTAGGACAGTGTTCCGGCGTTCGCATCGGCCAGATATTTCGCGTACAGCTCCTGGCGATCTATCAGGCCGATGGTGCCGCCGTTGATCTTCTTGGTTACCGCTACCGTATCGCCCGACGCGCCAACAGCGCCGACACGCAACTTCCAGAACCAAACCGCGACCTTCGCGGCGACTTCCGGTGTCGCCGCAGCGTCCGGATTTGCAATCAGGTCAAGCCCGAGTGCACGGCCGGCAGCGGCGTAATTGTCGCGTCCTGTTAGCTGGATGAATCCACGCCCTCTGTACCGGTGTGCATCGCCCTTGGCCACGTTGCCCATGCGCCCGCCATACATGATCTCGGCGACGGCAACCGGACCAGCTTTAAGCGCGGCATCGACAGCGGCCACGCCTGCTTTCCGTGCCGCTGCACTGATTGCCATAAGGCGCTCGGATGACGTGTAGCGGAAGCTTTCTTCCAGCCGCTTGAATCCGCCCGACTCATGGTGAACCTGGGCTATGAACATCGCCTGTTCTTTCGCACTGGTAATGCCTGTGCGCATCAGCTCGGCCAGCAGTAGCGCGCGGCTCTTTGCCACACCGGTCAGCGTGTCGATGGCGGCGCCGATCTGGTTGCGGCCTACGTAGCTGAGGACTGTCACGACAGCAACGCCCAGCAGCCACCAGAACCAGAACGTTCCGCGCGTTCGCTTCGCCATGTCATTTAAAGCCCAACCAGCTTGAAATTGACCGCTTTGCTTCCTCTACGCCCTCGCCGATTGTGTTCGGCTTGCCGGTGTAGTCGTTGGTGCCGGTAACTCCCAGCGCCTTTACTACGGTGTTCGTCACCACGTTGGCCACGTTCTTCCGACTGGTCACGTTAACTGCGTCGTGTGCAACGTAATCGGCGACATCTGCAGCCGCCTTTTTAGCGTTGTCCGCTACATCTCCAACCTTTTTCTTTATGTACAACAGCACGCCGATTATCAGAAGCGTGCCTACCCCGACAACAATCAGTGCGGTTTTATCGCTGACGGAAACAGGTCCTGCCTTCATTGTGGTCGTACCGGTTTGGTGGTCGGAAACCCCGGTGCCTGCGGCCAGTCGCGCAACGCCTGCCGGTAGGTTTTCCAGCCGGCCTTATTGCCTGGTGCATCTTCAACCTGCGTCCAGTCGGTTGCGCGCAACTCCAGATCTCGCCATGCGCGAGCACCAGCGGCCGACATCGCGGCCAGCTTGGCCGGTGCGTCCTGGTCGCCTTCAACCCATTCGGTGCCGTTCCAGCGTGGCCGGATATGAACACCAACAGACCAGCCCGGCGCGTGACCTTCAGGCGGGTTTTCCGGGTCATAGTCAACGGTCGGCGCGTCCTCGATGTAGAAACCGGCAGCGTCGATGATTACGGCTTTGCGGATTTCCATGTCGTTACGCCTGATTCAGGAAAAACGAAAATTGCGTGACAACCACGGTTCCTGTCGGCGGGTTCAACAGATGCACAACCCCCGTATCAAGTACCGTAATAAATCCGCTTAAAGCCGTGTTTTGCACAAGTGTTCCGCTGTCATGAAGCGATGCCGGGAACGACATGTGACCAGCCGGGCGGTAGCCGGTTGGTAACGTGAAAATTGTTGAATTAGTGACGCCTGTCAGCTCGGCACCGATCAAAACATCTACCCGGTTGCCAACAACCCGATAGCGTGTGGCATTCGCGTAACCCGCTGAATTTGTCCAGCCGGTTGAATAGCTGGCGGCCGTCCAATTCCGTTGGTTTGCGCCTTGAATAGCGACATGCCGCCATTCCGACCAAACGCCAGAACCGGGGTCAGAATTCTGACCGCGAACCCACACCATTCCTTCGCCCGACAACGCGCCATTAATAAAATTGTTGGTGATGCGTTGCATACGGCTCGGATATCCCGTTGATGCGGGAATGTCGTAAACCTCCAACAAACTACCTTCGCTGGCACCACCAGCAGACGGCCAGTCAGGCGGGATATTGCTATGGCCGCTGCCGACGATGTACCAGCCAACCTCGGTTGCGTTGTTGCAGTCGTAACTCGCAATCCATCCGCGATACCGAAACTTTGCCGGCGGCGATCCTACGCGGGTGCTCACGTGCGAGTGCCCCAAAGAATATAGAGCGTCTGGCCCGCAGCAGACGCAATGACGGAGATGGTCGCGGCGGCGCTCGTATCCAGCCCGATTGCGCCACCTGCCACCAGCTTGTGACCCTCGCCGGTCGCGGCAGCAATGTAGATATCTCCGCTGTTTCCATCGCTCGCCTGCAGCGTGACCTCGACGGCGCCAGCAGGTGCCGTCAGCACAGTGACGGTTCCGCCGATGGTTTCAACGTCAGGCGTGTAGCCATTCGGCTTCTGCACTGCGACGTTCAATACCTGGTTACCGGTGTTCGGGATGAACTCCACGTCACCGACAGCGATCTCGACGGAATTCGCCGCGCGCGACGCATCTTTGATGGAAACCATCTTGATGCGGTCGGGCGTGCGGATCTGATCGAGCTGCACCAGATTAAGAACGTCGTTTTTCCCGCTCTCCATCTGCACGGTGATTTCTAGCGCGCCAGTCGCTTCTTTCACATACAGGAAGGTTCCGCTGCAGTCGAACGTTTTTTCTTGCCCGCTGGTCAGCGAATAGCGGTACTGGCTCATGGCTTACTTCTTCTTTGCGAACCAGAAGACGGCGCCTAGCACCAGCACGGCCAGCGCGGCGATGCCGGCAGGCATTGCCCAGGTCGGCAGGTTCCACTTGCCATCAGCGGCGACGGATTCACCCGGCGTCGGCGCAGCGACACTCGCAGGCGTTGCCGGAACGGCGCCAGTCTTCGCGTCCTTTTTCTTTTTCGCGTTGCTGCCGATGCCGGCCGGCGTGGCTTTCAGTGCCAGACCAAGGCCAGTGCCAACTCCCGGCACCACCACGTCGAGCGCAGGCGCCAGCGCGGCGAAAGGCTTCGCCTTCTTTGCGATGTTGCCGACCACCTTGCCGGGGTTGCTGAGAAAGCTCATATCGCGTTCCTTTTTGATCTCGGCGGATCGCGGCCGGGGATCTCCCCGGCCGCGTTCGTCCTCGCGTTTGCCCTGCGGCTTCACGCGACGTTGGGGTTACGCTCGACCGTCTCGATGATGGCCGGGATATCGGTCATCGCCGTTGACAGCGTGAGCACGAAGCGCAGGTGCTTCTTGTGCTCGGTGTTGAGCATTTCCTCGGCGTTGCCGTTCAGGCAGGTGTCGAAGTGCACGTAGTTGGCCTGGGGATCCTTGCCGTGGCGCTTCGCGTCCATCCGCATGTTGGCGACCGAGCGATCGAACAGCGTCTCGTTGTCGCGGATGACTTTCACGTTCGTGATGTAGTCCGTCGAGCCGTTGCCGAAGTGGATCCGCTTGATCCACTCGCCGCCATCCTTGAGCTGGTGCACGTTGTCGATGATGACCTCGCCGGCCGGTCCGCCCTTCAGTTGAAGGAAACGCACACGTGGCTGCAGCTTGGCGACCGGGGCAATGTTGCCGTCGTCGTCAATGCCGTAGTCAGCGACCTCCAGATCGCCCAGGAAGGCGACCGATGCCGTCACAGCGGCGGCGGATTTAACTGCCAGCTCGATGTCTTCACCGGCACGAGTGGTCAGCGAGCTGGCCAACTGGTCCTGCGGTTCGGTCATCGTGATGTCCGCAAAGGTCACCGGGAACGTGCCCGACGTGACGGTGCGGTTGTGGTAGTCCTCAAGCAGCACGATCTGTGCGCCGGACAGCTTGAATTTAGTGTCGCTGCCGATTTTCACCTCGATATATTCAATATCGGCGGCGGCGGCGGCGCTTCCGCCGGTGGTGGCGGCAACGAATATTTCGTTGATCAGCGGGCCGCCGTCGATCTTGACGTGGGCGCGCTGGGCTGGTGTGGCGCCGTCAAAGCTCTTGGCCGGTTCATTGCGACGAAACATGGCGGTAAACCTCGCTTGTGGTTTCTGGTAGCGGGAGGCTTACGCCTTCGCGCCAATGACTTTTTTGACGGCGGCAACGTTGTTGGCGGCGTACACCACCAGCGCGGCAGCCAGAAGCGCCAACAGGACCGGTACGGCGTAGGTTTTGACGTAAGACATGGTGAAGCTCTCCGGGTTGTTTGGTTTGCAGTCGGCCAGTGGCCTGTCATGCGGTATTCAGAAGCGCACGGCGGTGGTGACTGCGGCAACGCGGAAGATGTACCTGCACCTATAGGTACAGGGTCGGCGGTTTCAGTCGCGCCAGATGACGCCCGCAGGCGCTCGATAGGGGACGGTTATCAGCTCGGCGCCGCCCTTGCGGCCGTCACTGCGGAAGAACTGCATAGGCTGTAGCGCGTCGATCTCGGCGACGGTGGCGCCGCTTTCCATGCTCATGCGCCGGCACATCGCGGCCGAGTTTTGCTGCCCGATGAATTTGATAGGGCACTGATCGAAGTAGGTTTTCGACACCTCTTGCGGCTTCTGGCTGGTGCCATGGAACACCAGCCCGTACTTGCGCCCCTCGTTCAGCAGTACGGCCGCGTTCGGCGTGGCCTTGCCGGTGCTCTCGCAGACCGCTGACAGCTCCTCGCCGATGGCGTACGTCATGTGGTCGCCATCGAGGAACGCCCACACGACCTCACACCACCATTCCCAGGCGCGCGGATCCTTGTCACCGGCGTAGAAGATCCGGAAGCCACCACCCCGGCCGATGCCGTGTTTCAGCGCGCGGATGAATGACTGCCGGCCGTAGAAGTGCAGGCCGGGATGGTCGCCGGCATGGTCCCAGCCGACCACGCGCGCACCCTTGCGCGGTATCTCCGGGTTCCATTTGAGCGCCTGAGATTTCCCGCCACCCGTCGCGGCGAGGTACAGCGTGTGCCTGGCTGGATGCGACGGGTTCGGGTTGCGTGCGCGGAACCGCATCAGGCGGCGGCGAGTGCCGGCGCGTTGGCGTCGGATCCGGCGGCGGCTAGGCGGCGCTCTT
>JBEGRT010000363.1:0-2907 GCA_041180305.1 Pseudomonadota bacterium | reverse complement strand
CATGTTCCTGTCGGCGGCCTTGCCCCGCAAGGTGCTGCCACCGCTGTTCAACCGCTACAGCGGTGCGGCCAACCATTACGGCAACCATGTCGATGGCGCCGTGATGACCCTGCCGGGCGGGCAGGAGCGGCTGCGCAGCGACATCAGCTGCACCCTGTTCCTGGCCGAGCCCGATGAATACCAGGGTGGCGAGCTGGTGATCGAAGACACCTTCGGCGAACGCCGCGTGAAGCTGCCCGCGGGTGACATGGTGCTGTACCCCAGCACCAGCGTGCACCGGGTTGAACCGGTCACGCAAGGTGCCCGAGTGGCCAGCTTCTTCTGGGTGGAAAGCATGGTGCGCAGTGACGAACAGCGCCGCCTGCTGTTCGACCTTGACAGCGCCCTCATGGGCCTGCGCTCTCGCCATGGTGAAGACGACACCACCGTGCGCCTGGCAGGCACGTACCACAACCTGCTGCGCATGTGGGGCCAGACGTGAGGAGCTGGCCGTGAGCCCCGTTGCGGGGCGCATCCCGCCCGATGTGGCCGCTCTGGCCGATTACGAGCGTCATGCGCTCGAACGGCTCGACCCGGCCCGCCAGGCCTGGCTGCAAGGCGGTGCGGGCGAGGGCCTGTGCCTGCAGGCCAATGTGCAAGGCTGGCAGCGCTTGCCGCTGCGCCCCCGTGTGCTTCGGCAGCTGGCGCATGGGCACACGCGCATCGAGCGCCCGGGCCTGCGCCTGCCGCACCCCATCATGCTGGCTCCCACGGCCTACCTGCGTCTGGTGCACCCCGACGGCGAACTGGCCACGGCCATGGCCGCTGCCGCGCAAGGCGCGGGCCTGGTGCTCAGCGCCCATGCCAGCGTGCCCATGGAGCGCGTGGCCGACCTGGTGAAGGCCGATGCCGGCCGCGGCCCCCTGTGGTTCCAGTTGCTGCCCTTGCCGCGCCGCGAGCAGTGGCTGGCCCTGGCCCAGCGTGCCGAAGCCGCAGGCTTTGAAGCCCTGGTGCTGTCGGTCGATGCGCCCGTGCAAGGCGCGCGCGATGCCGAGCGCCGCGCCGGCTTTCGCCTGCCGCCTGATGTGCGCGCCGTGAACCTGCAGGGGCTGGCCCTGCCGGGTGATTCAGCGGCCGCGCCTGAGGGGCTGGATGCTGGCTGGGATGTGGGCCTTTGCGCCGGCCTGCTGGCCCACGCCCCGACCTGGGACGACGTGGCCTGGCTCATGGCCCACACCCGCTTGCCGCTCTGGCTCAAGGGCATCACCCACCCGCTGGATGCGCAGCAGGCCCAGGCCCTGGGCGTGGCGGGCCTCATCGTGTCCAACCATGGTGGGCGTGTGCTCGACAGCCTTCCTGCCACGGCCGAGCTGCTGCCCGCCGTGCGTCAGGCCGTGGGGCCTGATCTGCCGGTGCTGGTCGATGGCGGCATCCGCCGGGGCACCGATGTGCTCAAGGCCCTGGCCCTGGGCGCCGATGCCGTGCTGGTCGGGCGCCCGCATGTGCACGCCCTGGCCGTGGCCGGGGCCCTGGGCGTGGCCCACGCCATCCGGCTGCTGCGCGATGAATTCGAGATCGCGCTGGCCCTCACGGGCTGCGCCACCCCAGCCGACGTGAACTCAGCCGTGTTGAGCGGCTGAGCGGCGGCTGAACAGCTGCACCACTCGTCCGGCTCAGCACCCGCTCAGCTCCTCCGCTCAGGAGGCCGTGGCGCGCAGGCGCGTGGGCTTTTTCTTGCGGCCCACGCCCGCCATGGCCGCGATGTACTTGATGAACACCCACAGCGACGATTCGTTCGGCTTGGGCGCTTCACCCCGGCCGATGCGCTTGAGCTGGCCTGTGTACCAGGTCACTTCCAGCAGGCCCATCTTGTCGATCATGGGGATGCCGGTCTTGCGCGCGCTCACGGTTTCTTGCGGGTCCTGGCCCTTGAGCAGGCGCAGGCACACGCGGGGCTCCACAGCCATGATGCGGGCAATGCCCACCAGGTCGACCGCGCCACTGCTGATGGCATCGGCCATGCCCTGCGCGGTGCGGAAGCCGCCCGTCACCACCAGCGGCACCTTCACGGCCTGACGGGCCTTCTCGGCAAAGGCCATGAAGTAGGCCTCACGCTGGCGGGTGCTGTCCTTCACGGCTTCCTTGGCAGTTTTCACGCCGGTCATGGCCGGGGCCTCGTAGGTGCCGCCAGAAATCTCGATCAGGTCGATGCCCGCTTCGGCCAGTGCGCGGATGGTGTCCAGCGATTCTTCTTCGGTGAAGCCGCCGCGCTGGAAGTCGGCCGAATTGAGCTTGATGCCAATCGGGAAGCCTGGGCCCACGGCCTCGCGCATGGCGCGGTACACCGCCAGCACGAAGCGGCGGCGCTTCTCGGCCGTGCCGCCCCATTCGTCGGTGCGCTGGTTGTGGTGGGGCGACAGGAACTGGCTGACCAGGTAGCCGTGCGCGCCATGGATCTGCACGCCGGTGAAGCCGGCCTGCTTGCACACGCCCGCGGCACGTGCGAAGCGTGCGATCAGGTCGTGGATCTCGGCCTCGGTCAGCTCGCGCGGCGTGCCGAAGAAAGCCTGCATGTCGGCACGGAAGGCAATGGCCGAAGGCGACACCGTTTCCTTGTTCAGGCCCTTGGGCGCCTGCTTGCCCGGGTGGTTCAGCTGCACCCAGCAGTGCGCGCCGCCGCGCGTGGCGGCTTGCGCCCACTGGCGCAGCTCGGCCAGGTGGCTGTCGTCTTCAATGATCACGTTGCCGGGCTCGCCCAACGCGCGCTTGTCGATCATCACGTTGCCGGTCACGCACAGGCCAATGCCGCCATCGGCCCATTCGCCGTACAGGCGGGTGAGTTCGGGCGTGGGCTTGCCGTCGCGGCGGGCCAGCGCTTCGCTCATGGCGGATTTGAGCAGGCGGTTCTTGACCACCGCGCCGCCGGGC
>JBEGRT010000362.1:0-2877 GCA_041180305.1 Pseudomonadota bacterium | reverse complement strand
CGCCAGTGGTCGCGGGTGTCGGACGACATCAACGGCATCCACCTGGAAGACATGACCAACCCTGATGCCGATTACTTCATCGGCGCGAATCCGCCGGAGGTGTCGGCATGAACGCCTTCTCCGACGTGATCCTGGGCGCCCGTGCGGGCATGTCCTTCGCGGATTACCTGGCGGTGCCTGCCATGAGCAACAGCGGGTTGAAGCTGCTGCGCAAGAGCCCGGCGCACTACAACGCGGGGCAAGACCCTGATGCCGAGCAGAAGGCCAGCCTGCGCCGTGGCTCGCTGCTGCACACCCTGGTGCTGGAGCCTGAGGCCCTGGCCAGCCGGTACATGGTCAAGCCTGCGGGCATGACGTTCGCCACGAAAGAGGGCAAGGCCTGGCGCGAGCAGGTGCCCACCGGTGTGGAGATCGTGAGCGCCGACGAACTCAAGGCAGCCACGCGCCAGGCGGGTGCCCTGCGTGCCCTGCCTGAGGTCGGCACGCTGCTGGCCAACGGTCAGGCCGAGGTGTCGTTCTTCTGGATCGACCACCTGACCGGCGTGCACTGCAAGGGCCGGGCCGATTGGGTGTACCGCACCGACGCGGGCGTGATCCTGCTCGACCTCAAGACCACCGAGGCAGCCGACCCGGCCAGCTTTGCCCGCGCCTGTGCCCGCTACGGCTACCACATGCAGGCGGCGTGGTACGCCGACGGCTGGCGCGAGGCCACGGGCGACAACGTGCTGGGCTTCGTGTTCGGCGCGGTGGAGAGCACCTGGCCGCACCTGGCTGCCCCCTACATGCTGGACGACGAGAGCACGGACAAGGGCCGCGCCGAGTGTCGCCAGTTGCTGAACCTGTACGCGCAGTGCGTGGCCGCTGACCGCTGGCCCGGCTACGTCGAGGAAGTCGCCCCCATCACCCTGCCCGCTTGGGCTTGATCACCACCAGAAGGAAGACCATGACCCCCGAAACCATTGAGCAGTCGCACGCCATGCAACCGGTGGAGCCCCGTGACACCTCCGTCATGCCTGGCTTCAATTCCAACGGCAGTTGGGAGCTTGCCCAGCGCATTGGTCGCGCCTTTGCTGCGTCTTCGCTGGTGCCCCAGCAGTACCAGGGCAATCTGGCAAACTGCATCGTGGCCCTGGAGATGGCCAACCGCATGGGCGCGTCGCCCCTGATGGTGATGCAGAACCTCTACATCGTGCACGGCAACCCCGGCTGGTCGAGCAAGTTCCTGATTGCCAGCTTCAACCAGTGCGGGCGCTTCTCGTCGCTGCGTTACCAGTGGAGCGCAGATCGCACGTCCTGCCGGGCCTGGGCCATCGAGAAGGCCACGGGCGAGCGCATCGACGGGCCGGAAGTCTCGCTGGAGATGGCCAAGGCCGAGGGCTGGAGCACCAAGGGCGGCAGCAAGTGGAAGACCATGCCCGAACTGATGCTGATGTACCGCGCCGCCGCTTTCCTGATCCGTGCGTACGCACCCGAGATCAGCATGGGCCTGCGCACTGACGACGAGATCATCGACACGGTGGAGGAAGTTCGCCATGTCAACAGCGGGGTGGACGCTGTGCGCGCCGCGCTGACAGCCACCAAGCCCGCCGCCATGTTGCCCGCCGCAGAGCAGGGCAAGACCTTCGACCAGTTCAAGGCCGACATCGAGGCCGCAGAGGGCCCGGCTGATGCCGAGAAGGTGCTGCAGGAAGCCGCAGCGGTGCTGTCCGCCGAGCAGATGGCCGACCTTCACCAAGCCCACCAGATGGCCTGGGCCTGACCACTTTCTGAGGGGGCGCCCACACGGGCTGACCGGTATGTCCGGGCCCCTCGCCACATCACCGAACGAGACGAGACATGCAAGCCTTTGAACTGCCCTCGGGCACCTATGTGACGATCACCAAGACCACGCCCCGCAAGGAGCACCACGGCGACGACCTGGTGCAAGCGATCAGCCTGCGCCTGTCGTGGACGACGACGAATGACAGCCTGGCCAAGCTGCACCCGAACCTCAAGGCCGCGCTCTACTGGAAGCAGCCGGGCGAAGAAGCGCAGGAGCGCATCGGGGGTGTGCCCGAGATCACGCCGAACCTGCGCGTGCCGACCATGGCCACGCCCGTGACCGTGGAGGCCTCGTTCAGCGGCTACACGCTGACCATCGACCACGGCATCGACGAGAGCACGGCGCTGGAGTTGTACGGCTGCAGCCTGGAGAAGTTCAAGGTGGACCCGAAGGAAGGCGGCAGCGTGACCATCAGTTGGTCGGTGTCGTCGAACAAGTCGGTGACGCCTGAACTGGTGGGCGCCCTGTGCGGCCTGGAGGGCGACGAGGTGACGCTGCAGATGGTGGCCCCGGTGGTGCAGGAAGCCATCGACGGCACGGTGGCCGCGTTCAACAACGACCACCCGGGCCAGGGCTCGCTGCTGGACGACGACGCCCCGGCGATGGATGCCACCGATGCGTTCATCCGCAGCGGCACCGACGAGGGCCTGGGCGCTGACGGTGACGACGACGGCATGCCCCCGGGCACGCACGACGAGGGCGAACGGCAAGAGCGCCGCGAAGAAGCCGTGGCCGCATCGCGTGCCCGCATGAGCAAGTTGGCACCTCAAGCCGCTGAGGGGCTGTGATGAGCAAGGCCCGTATCGACTGGTACACGGTGTGCGCGAAGGCCTACATGGTGGCCGCGCTGGTCGGGCTGGTGGTTTCTGTGGTTTGGGGGGTGTGATGGCCCGCCGCCGCGACAAGTTCACCCTGTCGATGTTTGGGGATGGGCTGCTGCCCGAAGTGCACAAGCCCGCCCCCGACTTCATCAGGAGACCGGATGGCGAGTGGATGCGGTTTTGTTGCGAGGTCGCTTACTTCAATGCGGTACTCCCGGCCAGTTGGTCGGCGGG
>JBEGRT010000361.1:0-5721 GCA_041180305.1 Pseudomonadota bacterium | reverse complement strand
CGCGGCGCTTCGGGCTACTGGGTGGAAAACGGTGTCATCGCCTACCCTGTGCACGAGATCACCATCGCCAGCAACCTGCGCGACATGTTCCAGCAGATCGTGGCTGTCGGTGCTGACGCCTACACCTACGGCAGCAAAACCATTGGCTCGGTGCTGATCGAGAAAATGAAGATCGCGGGCCACTGAGCACGCGGCACACACCACCACCCCAGGAGACCCTCATGCAACGTCGTTCCTTCATCAACCACGCAGGCCTGGCCGGCGTGCTGGCCGCAGGCGCCGCCCCCGGCATCGTCCACGCCCAGAGCCAGATCCGCTGGCGCCTGGCCTCCAGCTTCCCCAAGTCGCTGGACACCATCTATGGCGCGGCCGAAGTGTTCGCCAAGAAGGTGGGCGAGATGTCGGGTGGCAAGTTCCAGATCTCGGTGCATGCGGGTGGTGAGCTAATGCCCGCCTTCGGTGTGGTCGACGGCGTGCAGAACGGCACCGTGGAAATCGCCCACACGGCACCCTACTACTTCGTGGGCAAGGACGAGACCTTCGCCATTGGCTGCACCATCCCCTTCGGCCTGAACTCGCGTCAGATGTCGGCCTGGATGTACGAGGGCAACGGCCTCAAGCTCATGCGCGAGTTCTACGCCCAGTACAACATCGTGAACTTCCCGGGCGGCAACACCGGCGCCCAGATGGGCGGCTGGTTCCGCAAGCCCATCAAGTCGCTGGCCGACATGAAGGGCCTGAAGATGCGCATCGGCGGCTTTGCCGGCCGTGTGATCGAACGCATGGGCGCCGTGCCCCAGAACCTGCCGGGCGGCGAGATCTATCAGGCACTGGAAAAGGGCACCATCGACGCCGCCGAGTGGGTCGGTCCCTACGACGACCAGAAGCTGGGCTTCCACAAGGTGGCGCCCTACTACCATTTCCCCGGCTGGTGGGAAGGTGGCCCGCAGCTCGACTTCTTCATCAACAACAAGGCCTTCAACGCCCTGCCGGCCGAATACAAGGCGATGGTCGAGACCGCAGCTTCGCTGGCCCACAACGAAATGCAGGCGCGCTACGATGCCCGCAACCCCATGGCGCTCAAGCAGCTGGTGGGCAGCAAGACCCAGCTGGTGCAGTTCCCCAAGGAAGTGATGGAAGCGGCTTTCAAGCACTCCATGACCATCTACAGCGAACTGAACGACAAGAACCCGAACTGGAAGAAGGTCTACACCGACTACGCCAAGTTCCGCGCAGACCAGAACATGTGGTTCCGCTTCACCGAGGCCACCTTCGACCGCTTCATGCAGTCGGCCAAGCTGTGACCGGTCGGGCCCCAGGCTCGCACCGCACCAGGGGCCTTCGGGCCCCTTTTTCATGCCCAGCCGCCAGGGGGTGATCAATTCTTTCGCTGAGCGCGAGCGACTTTTGCAATTGGACGGGCGACCACGTGGGGCCTACAGTGAACCCACTGCAACAAGGAACTGCTGGCGACAAGGCCTCGGCCACCGTGATGCAGTCACGCGACGATGCACGCTCTGTCCCACTTCGTGGGTCAATTGACGCATCTTGCAACCGAAGAACGCTGTAAGCTGATCCCGTCAGGAGCCGAACCATGAACGCTGCGCGAAACGCCCACACCGCTCTGCCCCACCCCATGCACCGCTCGTTGCCCAGCTCGGCCACCGTGGCCGGGGGCTCCGACTGGGGAGACAAGGCCCTGGCCCGCACCTGGCGCACCTTCGGCATGCTGTGTTTCGGCATTGGCGTGGTCAACGCCTTCATCCCCCTGATGCCCACCACGGTGTTCCTGCTGATGGGCCTGTGGGCTTATGGCAAGGGAGACCCGGCCATGCGCGAACGCCTGTTGAACCACCCCCGTTACGGCGCCAGCCTGAGGCTGTGGGTCGAGCACCGCCAGATCACCCGCAAGGGCAAGATCGCCGCCTGCCTGGGCATCACGGCCAGCGCCAGCTTCACGGCCTGGGCCATCGGTGGCAAGCCGGTGATGTGGGCGGTGGTGGCCGGCCTGGTCGGTCTCATGGCCTTCATCGCCACTCGCCAAGAACCGCAAGTTTGAGCCGCCCACCGCAGACATGAAAAAAGCCCTCGTCAGAGGGCTTTTTTCATGTGCGGGCCGCCATTTCCGGCGACTGCTCCCGGCGACTGCTCCCGGCCACAACTCACGGCCGCAGATCGTTCGGGTCGATCAGGGCTGGGTCACTCGCCATAGACGCTGCGGACACCCCAGAAGCCGCAGGCTCGGGCGCAACATCGGACGCAACCTCGGCCGGGGCCGGCACCAGCGGGTCGGCCCCGGTGTCTTCGATCTGCATCTCGATCTTCACGTCATCGACATTGACGGCCTGCTCCTTGTCGAGCCAGTAGGTCACCGAGTCAGGCCAGAAGATCACCACCGCCACCAGCATCAGCTGCATCACCACCCAGGGAATGGCGCCCATGTAGATGTCGCGCGACTGGATGGGGCGCTCGATGGCGCCGTTCTTGTGGATCTGGTCGGCAATGCCGCGCAGGTAGAACAGCGCAAAACCGAACGGCGGGTGCATGAAGCTGGTCTGCATGTTCACACACAGCAGCACGCCGAACCACACCAGGTCGATCCCCAGCTTCTGCGCCACCGGGGCCAGCAGCGGCACGATGATGAACGCGATCTCGAAGAAATCGAGGAAGAAGGCCAGGAAGAACACGAAGATGTTCACCGCGATCAGGAAGCCGATCGGGCCGCCGGGCAGGTTCGACAGCAGGTGCTCGATCCAGATGTGCCCATCCACGCCCTGGAACACCAGCGAGAACACGCTGGAGCCCAGCAGGATGAAGATCACCATGGTGGTGACACGGAAGGTGCTGTCCATGGCCTGCCAGACCAGGGTGCGGTTCAGGCGGCCATGCATGGCCGCCAGCGCCATGCCGCCAAAGGCACCCAGGGCACCGGCTTCCGTGGGCGTGGCCAGACCCATGAACAGCGTGCCCAGCACCAGGAAGATCAGCACGATGGAAGGCACCATGCCCCACAGCACACGCTTGACCAGCGCGCTGCCCTGCAGGGTACGGGCTTCCGGAGGCAGCGGCGGCACCCACTGGGGGCGGAACACTGCAATGGCCAGGGTGTAGAGCAGGAAGATGGCCGTTTGCAGCATGGAGGGGCCAATGGCGCCCTTGTACATGTCGCCCACCGAGCGGCCCAGCTGATCGGCCAGCACCACCAGAACCAGCGAAGGCGGGATCAGCTGCGTGATGGTGCCCGAGGCGGCAATGACCCCCGTGGCGTAACGCATGTTGTAGCCATAGCGCATCATGACCGGCAGCGAGATCACGCCCATGGCGATCACACTGGCGGCCACCGTGCCGGTGATGGCGCCCAGGATGGCGCCAACGATGATGACGGCGAAGCCCAGCCCACCGGGCTTGCTGCCGAACAGCTGGCCCGTGCCCTCCAGCAGGTCTTCGGCCAGGCCGCAGCGCTCCAGGATGGCGCCCATGAAGGTGAAGAAGGGAATGGACAGCAGCAACTCATTGCTGAGCACGCCGAACAGCCGGATGGGCAGGTTGCCCATGAAAGCCTCGGTGAAAAAGCCCTGGCTGACGGCGAAGTAACCGAAACCCAGCCCCAGACCGGCCAGCGAGAAAGCCACCGGAAAGCCCAGCAGCATGACGATGATCAGCGCCCCGAACATCACGGGGGCCATGTGTTCCATCTGGATCATTGCAGCGGTCTTTCGTACTGGGGCAGGTCAGCCGCCTGACCGCGCAGGTAACTCACCCGCTTGAAGAACTCCGACAGGCCCTGCAGGCCCAGCAAGGCAAAGCCCAGCGGAATGGCCAGCTTCACGGGCCAGCGCACCAGGCCACCGGCACTGGGCGACAACTCGTGCTGGTGGAAAGAATCGAGCGCGAACTGCCACGACAGGTGCACGACGATGCCGCACACGGGCAGCAGCACCAGCAGCAGGCCCAGGGCGTCGATCCAGGCCTTGGTGCGGGGCTCACGGCTGCCATAGACCACATCGACGCGCACGTGCTCGTTCAGGCGCAGCAGCATGGGCGCCCCGGCCATCACAGCCAGAGCGAACAGGTACCACTGAGCCTCCAGCCAGGCATTCGAGCCCATGCTGAAGGCATAGCGCAACAAGGCATTGCCTGCACTGATGGTGCAGGCCAGCACCAGGGCCCATGCAGCCAGCACGCCCAGCGCCTTGGACAGGGCATCGACCCCGCGGATGAAAAGCTGCATGCGCCCTGCCCCGTGATCAGCTGTCAGCGCCCAAAGCCTGGGCCTGCATGAACAGCTTGGTGGAACGGGCACCGCTGCGGCAGAACATCAGCAGCGGGCGCGGCAGGGTCTTGAGCAGCTCGGCGCATTGCGCGATTTCTTCGGGCGACTGGTAACCGCCTTGCACCGGCAGGTAGGCATAGGCCAGGCCGGCGGCCTTGGCAGCCTCTTCGATGCTGGCGCTGGTGGGTTGGTCCGGGCCACCTTCCATGTCGGGGCGGTTGTTCAACACCGCCTTGAAACCGGCTTCAGCGGCAGCGGCCATGGCCTCGGGCGACAGCTGGGGCGCAGCGTAGACGTCTTCGGCAATGGGTTGCAGGGTGATGTGGCTCATGGAAATCTCCCGTGTGGCGCTCGATGCGATGGAACAGGTGAAAACAGGTGGCGCAAGGCATGACGACGGGGCTCATGCGCCCCACCCCGCCATTGTCGTGCAGGCCGAGCGCGATGCCGGCCTGACACAGGCAGGGTCAACCCGCCAGCGCGGCCTTCACGGCGGCAGAGACCTGGCCCATGTCGGCCTTGCCGGCCAGTTGCTGCTTGGCCGCGCCCATGACCTTGCCCATGTCACCAGGGCCTGCAGCACCCACTTCGGCCACGATGGCTGCGATGGCGGCCTTGATTTCTTCGGCGCTCATGCGCTGGGGCAGGTAGGCCTCCAGCACGGTGATCTCCGACTTTTCCTTGTCGGCCAGTTCAGGGCGGCCACCAGCGGTGTACTGCTCGGCAGCGTCCTTGCGTTGCTTGATCAGCTTGTCGACGATGGACACCACCATGGCGTCGTCGAGTTCCACGCGCTCGTCCACTTCCTTTTGCTTCATGGCGGCCAGCAGCATGCGGATGGTGCCGAGGCGTTCGGCTTCCTTGGCGCGCATGGCGGCTTTCATGTCATCGGTGATGCGGGCTTTGAGGCTCATGGTGGGCTCCTGGGAGGGCTGATTCAAGGACAGCGGGGCAGCAGATGCACCCCGGAAATGCGAAAGCCCGCTTGGGCGTCCCCACGCGGGCTTCGGTTGCGGCGATGGCTTCAGATCATGAAGCCAGGCGGCAAAGAAGGGACTGAGAGATCAGTACAGCTTCTTGGGCAGCTGCATGCTGCGCACGCGCTTGTAGTGGCGCTTGACGGCGGCGGCCTTCTTGCGCTTGCGCTCGGCGGTGGGCTTCTCGTAGAACTCGCGAGCGCGCAGGTCGGTGAGCAAGCCCAGTTTTTCGATCGTGCGCTTGAAGCGGCGCAAGGCCACATCGAAGGGTTCGTTCTCTTTGACGCGGATCGTGGTCATGAAACGGGAAATCCTCGGGTAGTCCCCGCACCGTCCTGGTGGCGAGGGTAGGGCAGTAAAGCGCAAGATTATAGCCACAACAAGCCGCGGGCTGATCTCCCGAGCCCGCGCTGTGGGCCGGGGAGCGGCGGTGGCTACTATTGCCTCATGTCCATCCCAGTCCTGGATTCC
>JBEGRT010000360.1:0-4781 GCA_041180305.1 Pseudomonadota bacterium | reverse complement strand
CCCGATCTCCACCGGCCTGGGTGAAATCTATCTGTGGACCGTGGAGGCCGACCCGCAGGCCCGCAAGCCCGATGGCACGCCCTACACGCCCACCGACCTGCGCGAGATCCAGGACTGGGTGATCAAGCCCCAGCTGCGCAACGTGCGCGGCGTCACCGAGATCAACGCCATCGGAGGCTTCGAGAAAGAGTACGTGGTCGCGCCCCGGATGGAGCGCCTGCTGGCCCACGGCCTGAGCCTGGGCGACGTGGTGGCGGCCCTGGAGAAGAACAACAGCAGCCAGGGCGCCGGCTACATCGAGCGCAACGGCACGCAGTACCTGGTGCGTGCACCGGGCCAGGTGCAGACGGTCGATGAACTGCGCGACATCATCGTGGGCAGCACACAAGGGCAGCCCGTGCGCGTGCGCGATGTGGCCGAGGTGGGCGTGGGACGCGAACTGCGCACCGGCGCGGCCACCGACAACGGACAGGAAGTCGTGCTGGGCACCGTGTTCATGCTGATGGGCGAGAACTCGCGCACGGTGTCGCTGGCTGTGGACCGGCAGATGGCCGCCATCAACAAGACCTTGCCGCCCGGCGTGAAGGCTGTGACCGTGTACGACCGCACCCACCTGGTCGACAAGGCCATCCGCACCGTGGAAAAGAACCTGCTCGAAGGTGCAGCCCTGGTGGTGGCCGTGCTGTTCGTGTTCCTGGGCAACCTGCGCGCGGCCGTGATCACGGCCATGGTGATCCCGCTGTCGATGCTGTTCACCTTCACCGGCATGGTGCGGGCGGGCATCAGCGCCAACCTGATGAGCCTGGGCGCCCTGGACTTCGGCATCATCGTCGATGGGGCCGTGGTGATCGTGGAAAACTGCGTGCGGCGTCTCGCGCAGGCCCAGGCAGCCAAGGGCCGCCCCCTGACCCAGGCTGAGCGATTCGAGGCGGTGTTCGAAGCCGCCCGAGAAGCCCGCAGGCCCCTGCTGTACGGGCAGCTGATCATCATGGTGGTGTACGTGCCCATCCTGGCGCTCACGGGGGTCGAGGGCAAGATGTTCCACCCCATGGCCATCACCGTGCTGCTGGCCCTGCTGGGCGCCATGCTGGCGTCCATCACCTTCGTGCCCGCGGCCGTGGCCCTGTTCATGGGCGAGCGCGTGCGCGACACCCACAACCCGCTGATGCAGTGGGCCGAGCGCCGCTACAAGCCCCTGCTGGATCGGGCACTGGCCAACGGCCCGGTGGTGCTGACTGGCGCGGCCATGCTGGTGCTGTTCTGCACGGCCGTGGCCACGCGCCTGGGCTCGGAGTTCGTGCCGCACCTCAACGAAGGCGACCTGGCCGTGCAGGCGCTGCGCGCACCGGGCACCAGCCTCACGCAATCGGTGGCCATGCAGCAGCAATTGGAGGTGCACCTGAAAGCCAGGTTCCCTGAGATCGAGCGCGTGTTCGCCCGCACCGGCACGGCCGAGATCGCGGCCGATCCCATGCCACCGAACATTTCCGATGGCTACATCATGCTCAAGCCCGAATCTGAATGGCCCGAGCCGCGCAAGACGCGCGACGAACTGCTGGATGCCATCCGCAAGGCGGCCGAAGAGGTGCCCGGCAGCGCCTACGAGTTCTCGCAACCGATCCAGCTGCGCTTCAACGAACTGATCTCGGGCGTGCGCTCGGACGTGGCCGTCAAGGTGTTCGGCGATGACCATGCCGTGCTCGACGCCACCGCGCAGCGCATCGCCCAGGTGCTGCAGACCGTGCCTGGCGCCACCGACGTGAAGGTGGAACAGACCACCGGCCTGCCCATGCTGACCGTGCAGATCGACCGCGCCAAGGCCGCACGCTATGGCCTGAACATGGGCGATGTGCAGGATGCCGTGGCCACGGCGGTGGGCGGTCGAGAAGCCGGCACTTTCTACCAGGGCGACCGGCGCTTTCAGATCCTGGTGCGCCTGCCCGATGCCCAGCGCGAGGACCTGGCGGCACTGGCCAGGCTGCCCATCCCGCTGCCACGCAGCAGCGACACGGCCCGCTTGAGCCACGTGCCCTTGTCGGAGGTGGCCACGCTGGACATGGCCCCCGGCCCCAACCAGGTCTCGCGAGAAAACGGCAAGCGCCGCGTCGTGGTCAGCGCCAACGTCACGGGGCGTGACCTGGGCGGCTTCGTGGCCCAGGCCCAGGCCACCCTCGATGCCCAGGTGAAGGTGCCCCCCGGCTACTGGACCGCCTGGGGCGGCACCTTCGAGCAGCTGCAATCGGCCACGCAACGCCTGCAGGTGGTGGTGCCCCTGTCACTGCTGATGGTGTTCGTGCTGCTGTTTGCCATGTTCGGCAACCTCAAAGATGGGCTGCTGGTGTTCACCGGCATCCCCTTTGCGCTGACCGGTGGCGTGCTGGCCCTGTGGGCACGCGGCATCCCGCTGTCAATCTCGGCCGCGGTGGGCTTCATTGCCTTGTCGGGCGTGGCCGTGCTCAACGGGCTGGTGATGCTTTCGTTCATCCGCACACTGCGCGAGCAAGGCGTGCCGCTGGAGCGCGCCGTGCGCGAAGGTGCCGTGTCACGGCTGCGCCCTGTGCTGATGACCGCGCTGGTGGCCTCGCTGGGTTTCGTGCCCATGGCCCTGGCCACTGGCACGGGCGCCGAAGTGCAAAGGCCACTGGCCACGGTGGTGATCGGCGGCATCCTGTCGTCGACCGCGCTGACCCTGCTGGTGCTGCCCATGCTGTACCGATGGGCGCACCGGGGTGCAAACAATCCTGCGCCATTTCGGCAATCCTGATACAGTGCGCCACCTTCGCTGCAGTTTCGCTTTCCTGCGCAGCGTTTGTGGCCCGCACACACAGTGCATCGCGCCACCCGGCTGAACATGGTGCTTGGCATGACAACGCCCCGCCCATCGGCCCATCCAGGCAAGCCCCGTCGGGTTGCACAACTCGCCTGAGTTTCATGCGTGCGCTCATGGCGCACCTCACTTTTCATTGATCTCCACATCACACCTCGCACAGACGGTGGGCCGCTTCGTGCTGTCCCCGATCACCCGCCAAACCGCCAACGGCCAGTTCGCCGCCTCGCTGTCCATCCGCAGCGGGCAAGGCTCAGGCACACACGACAGGGTCTACCGCTTCATACCCTTGTTCGACACGCCCCAGGCGGCCTCGACCTACGCCCTGGACCAGGGGCGCAGCTACCTGCGCCTGCACGCCCTGCCCGCCTGACCGCGACAAGGTGTTATCGTCCACAACCATTCATCAGGAGATGCTCACCATGGCGGCCAAACCCAACTACCAGTTTGAAAAACGTCAGCGCGAGCAGCAAAAGAAGCTGAAGAAGGCCGAAAAGGCCGAGCGCAAGGCAAATGCATTGCCTGCCACGCAGGAGCCGGACGCACCGGCCGCACCCAGCGAACCCGCCGCTGGCTGAGGGGCTGGGGCGCCTGGTTTCAGGCCGCCCGCATCCCGGGTCACAGGCCCAAGGCCGAGCGCCCGAACTGACAGGCCAGGCCCGCCAGGCCTGCGGTGACCACGACCGGGATCACCCCGACCTGGAACCGAAAGAGTGCGAAAGCAGCAGCCAGGCCAATGGCTGCGCTGGCCCACTCGAAGGCCCCCGCGAACCCATGCGGCCACAGCACGTGGAACGCGAAAAACACCGCCAGGTTCACGATCACGCCCACCACCGCCGCCGTGATCCCGGTCAACGGCGCCGTGAACTTCAGGTTGCCGTGGGTCGATTCGATGAAGGGGCCGCCCAGCAAGATGAAGCCGAACGATGGCAGGAAGGTGAAGAAAGTCACCACCAGGGCGGCGACAGCACCTGCCAGGAACAGTGAATCGCTGCCGAAGATCTGCGTGGTCCATCCGCCCACAAAGGCCACGAAAGCCACCACCATGATCAAGGGCCCAGGCGTGGTTTCACCCAGCGCCAGTCCATCGATCATCTGCGGGGCACTGAGCCAGTGGAAGTGCTCGACTGCGCCCTGGTAGACGTAGGGCAGCACGGCATACGCGCCACCAAACGTGAGCAGTGCCGCCTTGGTGAAGAACCAGCCCATCTGCGTGAGCACGCCATCCAGCCCCCAGACGGCGGCCAGCCCACCCCAAGCGATGGCCCAGAGCGCAAGGCTGACGATCAGGACGGTGCGAAACCGCGCCCAGGTGAAATGCGCATGTGCGGGAAGCGGCGTGTCATCGTCGATCAGGGCCGGTCCATGGGCTTGTCGGGCTGCACCGTGCCCGCCGCCTGCCTTGAATTGGTCGGGCGCCACCTTGCCCCCCACGTGGCCGATCAGACCCGCGATCAGCACGATCAGTGGGAATGGCAGGCTCAAGGCAAAAATGGCCACGAAAGATGCCGCGGCAATTGCCCACAACCAGGCGTTCTTCAAGGCGCGAGAGCCCACACGCCAGGCGGCATGCACCACCAGGGCCGTCACGGCAGGCTTGATCCCAAAGAACACCCCTGCGATCGCAGGCACGCTGCCAAAGGCCATGTAGACCCACGACAGCCCGATCAGCAGGAACAGCGAAGGCAGCACGAACAAGCCGCCAGCCACGATGCCGCCCCAGGTGCGGTGCATCAGCCAGCCGATGTAGGTGGCCAGTTGCTGGGCCTCCGGGCCGGGCAGCACCATGCAGTAATTCAGCGCATGCAGAAAGCGGTTCTCTGAAATCCAGCGTCGCCGCTCGACCAGCTCTTCATGCATCAGCGCGATCTGCCCCGCGGGCCCGCCAAAGCTGATGAAGCCGAGCTTGAGCCAGAAACGGAAGACCTCGGCTCGGCTGAGGGCGGGTGCGCCC
>JBEGRT010000359.1:0-3185 GCA_041180305.1 Pseudomonadota bacterium | reverse complement strand
TACCGCGACAGCGTCTTCAAGCGCCATCTGCAAGGCAAGGCGGTGATCACCCGGGTGCGCCTGCGCTGCCCCAAACCCTGGCAGCCGGTGCTGGGTTATCTGGACTTGGAGCGCAAGATGGCCGAGACAGCTAACCCGTCACCCGATGCGCTGACGATCTTCGACTGGGTCTGCGCCATCCGCCGCGCCAAACTGCCCGATCCGGCCCTCATCGGCAATGCCGGCAGCTTTTTCAAGAACCCCGTGGTGACGCCCGAACAGTGCCGCGACATCATCGGCCGTGACCCCGAGGTGGTGCACTACCCCTTGCCCGACGGCACGATCAAACTCGCCGCCGGGTGGTTGATCGACGCCTGCGGCTGGAAGGGCAAGAGCATCGGCGATGCCGGCGTGTACGAAAAGCAAGCCCTGGTGCTGGTGAACCGCGGCAATGCCACCGGCGGCGAGGTGCTGACGCTGGCGCAGGCGATTCAGGAATCGGTCTACGGGCGCTTTGGCATCCGGCTGGAGCCCGAGCCTGTGTTCATGTAGGCCGGGGTTGTCAAGCCGCCCGCTCACTGCAAACAAGGATTGGAGACAAGCCCCATGGTCGATGCTGGTTCTGAACCGACGGCGGCGCCCGCAGCTTATGTGGCGCCGCACCTCAAACACTGGCCGTCCCGCCTGCCGCGCGAACTGGCCATACCCGCCACCACCCTGGGCTACAACCTGGAGGTGGCCGCGCAGCGCTGGCCCGACAAGGCGGCCTATATCTTTCTCGGCCGGCGCATCTCTTACGCCGAACTTCATGCGCAGGTGCAGGCCCTGGCCGGCTGGCTGCAGGCTCAGGGCGTGCGTCGCGGGGACCGGGTCTTGCTGTTCATGCAGAACTGCCCGCAGGTCGTGGCGGCGGTGTACGCCATCTTCCGGGCCGATGCGGTGGTGGTGCCGGTCAACCCGATGAACAAGGCCGATGAGTTCGGCCACTACATTGTCGATCCCCAGGCCCGCGTGGCCATCACCAGCACGGATTTGGCTGGCATCGTGGCCACGGCCGACGCGCGTCTGCCGGAGCACCAGCGCCTGCGCGCCGTGCTGGTGACGCGCATGATTGAAAGCGGGCCGCCGGAGATCGGCCCGGCCGAGAGCCCCGCCCCCGCCGTGCTGGATTGGCTGCGCAGCGATGCGCCGTTGCCCGAGGGTGACCCCCGGTTCAGCCGCTGGTCTGACGCGTTAGCGGCCGGCCACCGGCCCGGCGTTCTGCAGTCCCAGCCTGACGATCTGGCCGTGCTGCCCTATACCAGCGGCACCACCGGCCTGCCCAAGGGCTGCATGCATACGCACCGCAGCCTGATGGCCAATGTCTGCGGCGGCGGCCAATGGGGCCATGCCGGCCCGGAGACCGTGAGCCTGGCCGTCGTGCCGATGTTCCACATCACGGGCTTCATGTACGGCGTGCTCGGCTGTGTGTATGCAGGCTCGACCTCGGTGATCGTGCCGCGCTGGGACCGTGAGCTCGCCGGGCGTTTGATCACGCGCCACCAGGTGACGCACTGGACCTGCATCCCGACCATGATCATTGATCTCTTCGGTAGCCCTAACTATAAAAACTATGATCTGCGCAGCCTGCGTTATGTGTCCGGCGGCGGCGCCGCCATGCCGCAGGCCGTGGCCGAGCGCCTGCGCTCTGAATTTGGCATCACCTTCGCTGAAGGCTACGGCCTGACGGAAACCGCCGCGCCCAGCCACGCCAACCCGCCCGAGCGCGCCAAGCTGCAATGCCTGGGCATGCCGATCTTCGGCGTCGATTCGCGCATCGTCGACCCGCTGACGCTGGAGCCCATGGCCGTGGGCGAAACCGGCGAGATCGTCACCAGTGGCCCCATGCTTTTCGAGGGTTACTGGGGCCACCCCGAGGCCACAGCGGCGGCGTTTTTCGAGCGTGACGGCAAACGCTTTTTCCGCACCGGCGACTTGGGCCGGATGGACGACGAAGGCTATTTTTTCATCACCGACCGCCTCAAACGCATGATCAACGCCAGCGGCTTCAAGGTCTGGCCCAGCGAGGTGGAGTTGTTGCTCTTCAAGTGCCCGCTGGTGCAGGAAGCCTGCGTCATTGCCGCCAAGGACGCCTATCGCGGCGAGACCGTCAAGGCCGTGGTCGTTCTGCGTGCCGAGGCCCGTGCAACAACCCAGCCGCAGGACATCATCGACTGGGCCCGCGAGCACATGGCCGCCTATAAGGTGCCGCGTTTGGTGAGTTTCGCGGACGCCCTGCCCAAGAGCGGCTCGGGCAAGGTGATGTGGCGCTTGTTGCAGGAGCAGGAGACGTAGTCTTGCAATAGCGGCGTTGCAATCGGCAAGGGCAAGGATGCTTCATCCGGGTCTCCAAGCCCGCGGCCTGTTCCCGGTGCTGCGCGGCGTTATCGACAGGGCACGGCGCAGCGCAAGCCGGCCGTGAAAGACTCCTGCCGGCTGATTGCGCACTCACCGCAGCGTGAACTGGCCGGTGCAGCGGGTGATGCGCACGTCGACGATATTGATGTGGGCCTCGTAGTTGCCTGAGCCGCTTAAGCGAGCGGCGCCCGCACCCGCCGCGACGCGCCCAAACTGGCCAACCCAGCGGTGGCGTACGCCAGGCTCCTGGCGATCGACCTGGACCTTGCCACTGCGGTCCATCACACCGACGACGACAAAGGGCTGGGCCCCCGGTGCAGGGACTTGGAGCTCTGCGCTGCCATTCGCCCGCAAGGTCAGCGTGCTGGTGTAGGTGCCGGGGGCGACACCGCCGTCGCAGGCCAGGTGGATGGTGCCGACAAAAGTTCCGGTGCAGCCGATCGGCCCTTCGGTGGTTTGGCAGGCTCCTTGCGCCGGCCCGACCGATCCCGGTGGAGCGATCGGTGGGCTTGCCTGCGGCGGTGGCGCAGCGCCCATCAGCCCGTATTGCCGCAAGGCCACGCCGCCGCCCCGGATGATGGGACTGCCCGCAACGGGATCTTGGAAGTAGACCTTGCCGGCCAGATCGGGGCTGGGTGGACGATCGCCCAGTGTGATGCCGCCAACGCGCATGCCCACCGCCTCCAGCTTGGCCTGTGCGCGTTCCAAGGTATCGCCCACCAGATAGGGCACACCACCGCTTGCCGTTGGGGGCGCTTGCACAGGCGTCGGCTGGCGGCGGTTTCTGGCGTCGATGATCGCGCCACCCA
>JBEGRT010000358.1:0-4466 GCA_041180305.1 Pseudomonadota bacterium | reverse complement strand
TCGCACCACGGCACATCGAGGTGCAGGTGTTCTGCGACCAGCAGGGCCAGGGCGTGCACCTGTTCGAACGCGATTGCTCGGTGCAGCGCCGCCACCAGAAGGTGCTGGAAGAAGCGCCGGCCCCGGGCCTGAGCCCCTTGCTGCGCGAACGCATGGGCCAGGCCGCCGTGCTGGCCGCGCAGAGCGTGGGCTATGTGGGCGCCGGCACGGTGGAGTTCATCTGCGCGCAGGATGTGGCCCACACCGGCCGCTTCTATTTCATGGAGTTGAACACGCGGCTGCAGGTGGAACACCCGGTCACCGAAGCGCTCACAGGCATCGACCTGGTGGCCTGGCAACTGAAGGTGGCCCTGGGCGAGCCGCTGCCGCTGGCACAGGAACAGATCACCCTGCAGGGCCATGCCATCGAAGCGCGCCTGTGCGCCGAACAGCCGCGCCTGGGCTTCCTGCCGGCCACAGGCACCGTGCACCACCTGCGCTGGCCCGCCCACCGGGCCTGGGCCCCAGCGCCCTTGCGCGTGGACACCGGCCTGCGCGAAGGCGATGCCGTCACCCCGCACTACGACGCCATGGTGGCCAAGCTGATCGCCCATGGCCCCGACCGCGCCACCGCCATCGCCCGCTTGCAAGCCGGGCTGGCGCAACTGCAGCTTGCCGGGGTGGCGCACAACGGCGAACTGGTGCAGCGCGTGCTGGCCCTGCCCGCCTTCCAGCAAGGCCGGGTGCACACCCACCTGATCGACGACCACCAGGCCCAGCTGCTGGCCCTGCCCGATGACACGGCCTTGCACCAGGCCCTGCAGGCCCTGGCCCGGCACCTGGCCCAGGCCGCGCAACAGCCCGATGCGGCCGACCCCTGGGCCCGCGGCGATGGCTGGCGCCTGCATGGGGTGGCCCACCGGCAGGCGTCGGTGCGCTGGCTGGATGCGCAACCACCGCGCACCTGTGCCCTGCCCGCCTGGCAACCGAGGGCCGATGCAGCCCATGCAGCGGCCCCCACAGACACCGCAGAAACCACCACCGTGGTGCCCCGCCCCCACCACCACGGTCACCGTCATGGCCAGGGCCAGGGCTTCGACGTGTTCACCCACGAAGGCCACTTCGCCTTCGCCCTGTGCGACCCGCTGCAAGAGGCCCACGATGCCGCACAGGCCGCTTCGCAACAGGCTTCACAGCAGGGCACCGCACGGCTGGATGCGCCCATGCCGGGCCGCGTGGTGGCCATCGATGTGCAGGTGGGCCAGGCCGTGCAGGCTGGTCAGCGCCTGGCCGTGACCGAGGCCATGAAGATGGAACACGCCCTGTGCGCACCGCACGATGGCGTGGTCAGCGACGTGCTGTGTGCCGTGGGCGACGCCGTGGCGCAAGGCCAGCCCCTGCTGCGTTTGCAGGCCGCTGCACCAGCCCCGCCAGCCGCGCCCCCGCCCGCCCAACCCTGAGGAGCTGCCATGCACCTGCCCACCCTGGACCACGGCCTCAGCCCCGAACTGCAGGCGCTGCGCGACAGCGTGCACGATTTCGCGCAGGCCGAGATCGCGCCCCTGGCCGCGCAGGCCGACCGCGACGACACCTTCCCTCGCCACCTCTGGCCACGGCTGGGCGCCATGGGCCTGCTGGGCATCACGGTGGGTGAAGATTGGGGCGGCAGTGGCCTGGGCTACCTGGCACACCTGATCGCCATGGAAGAAATCAGCCGGGCCGCAGGCGGCATCGCACTGAGCTACGGCGCGCATTCCAACCTGTGCATCAACCAGATCCACCGGCATGGCACCGACGCGCAAAAGGCCCGCTACCTGCCGCCCCTGGTGTCGGGCGAACACGTGGGCGCCCTGGCCATGAGCGAGCCCGAGGCCGGCTCCGATGTGGTCAGCATGAAGCTCACGGGCACGCTGGGCCCGGGCGGCGACCACTACGTGCTGCAGGGCCGCAAGATGTGGATCACCAATGGCCCGGTGGCCGACACCCTGGTGGTGTACGCCAAGACCGCGCCCGACCGCGGCGCACGCGGCATCACGGCCTTCCTGATCGAGCGGGGCATGCCGGGGTTTTCGGTGGCGCAGCGGCTCGACAAGCTGGGCATGCGCGGATCGCCCACGGGCGAGCTGGTGTTCGAGCAGGTGCGCGTGCCGGTGGAGCACGTGCTGGGCGAGGTCAACGGCGGTGTGCGCGTGCTCATGAGCGGGCTGGACATCGAACGCGCCGTGCTGGCCGGCGGGCCGCTGGGCCTGATGCAGGCCGTGCTCGACCAGGTGCTGCCTTATGTGCACCAGCGGCGCCAGTTCGGCCAGGCCATCGGCGAATTCCAGCTCATCCAGGCCAAGGTGGCCGACCTGTACACCACGCTGCAGGCCGCCCGATGCTTCGCCTACACCGTGGGCCGCAACCTCGATGCCTGCGGCGAACAGGGTGCGCGCCACCTGCGCAAGGACTGCGCCGCCCTGATCCTGTGGGTGGCCGAGCAGGCCACGCGCATGGCCAGCGACGGCATCCAGATCCACGGGGGCAACGGCTACATCAACGACTACCCCCTGGGCCGCCTGTGGCGCGATGCCAAGCTCTACGAGATCGGGGCGGGCACGTCAGAGATCCGGCGCATGCTGATCGGGCGGGAGCTGTTCGAAGAAACCCTTTGAAGTGCTTTCGCTGGCGTGTAATACACTCGAATCAAACGCAACAGCGTGTGGCAGAAGTCCTGCAGTTCGAGGCACGCCCGGCCGAATTCCCTGGCGCCAGGCCCGAACCCGGGCCTGCACGCACCCAGGAGACCCCATGCCCCCGATCCTGCGCACCGCGCTGGCCCTGTCCGTGGCCGGCTGTTTCTTCGCGCCACCCCTCACGGCCCAGGCGGCTTCGCTGGAAGGCATCACGGTGGACGACACCGTGGTGGTCAATGGCCAGAAGCTGGTGCTCAACGGCATGGCCGTGCGCAAGCGGGGCTACTTCAAGACCGAGGTGTCGGCCCTGTACCTGCCACAGCGCACCGACAGTGCCGAAGTGGTCTACCGCACCAACGCCATGCGCTACATCCGCATGACCATCCTGCGGGACCTGCCCTCGGCCACCGCCTCGCGGTTTTTCATCAAGGAATTCACGCAGAACGCCACCGAGGCCGAGGCCAAGCAGCTCATCAACGAGCTGGGCACCCTGGGCGGCATCTATGGCAGCCTGAACAAGATCAACAAGGGCGATGTGGTCGAGATCATCTGGACCCCGGGGCCCGGCATGACCGCCCGCTACAACGGCAAGCTCATGACCGAGCAGGGAGTGCCCAACCCCTTGTGGTGGGCCGTTTACATGCGCGGTTATGTGGGCACGAACGTGTCGGATGCCTACCGCAACGGCCTGCTGGGCGCCAGCCTGACGCCCTGAGCACTCAGCGTTTGGGTTCGTGGCGCTGCCACATCTGCTCACGCAGGCGGCTCACGAACTGCTCACGGTTGAAGCCGCAGCGCTCGGCGGCGGCGGGCCAGCCCTGGGCCACCTGCGGCGCCTGCTGGCGCACGAAGGCTTGCAGGTCTTGCGCATGGCCGTACCAGCGTGCCCGCGACAGGGTCGCGGCGGCGCAGGCCCCTTCGTCGGGGTTGGCTTTCAGGAACTCTGCCCAGGCGCCCAGGTTGAACCGGGCTTGCTGGTGGGTGCAGAAACTCAGCAATTGTTCTTCGACTTGACGTTTCATGTTGCCTCGACAACAGGGACATGCATGCCTTCACAACGCGACACAGAAGCGATTGGATGACAGCGCCGACGCCGAACACGCAAAAAAATGCGGGGTTTTCCGGCGCCAATGTCCGAAAAACCCCGCAAAGACCGCGGAGCGACCATCCAATCCTTCAGCGCAAGGCCTGCCCCACGCCCCTCAGCGCGGGCGACACCTCGGCATCGATCAGGTACACCGGCACCTCGCGCACCAGGTGCGACAGGCGGCCCTTGTCTTCAAAACGGCGGCGGAAATCGGAACGGTCGAACCAGGGGCCCAGGCGGGGCACGATGCCCCCGCCGATGTAGATGCCACCCCGTGCACCCAGCAGAAGGGCCAGGTCACCGGCGGCGCTGCCCAGCAGACCACAGAACATCTGCAGCACCTGCTCGGACACCTTGCAGTCACCGGCCATGCCATGCTGTGAAATGGCGGCCGCCGTGCGCTCGGGCAGGCGGGCGTGGTCGCCCGTGACCTGCTCCAGCGCGTCGAGCAGGTTCAGCAGCCCGGGCCCTGACAACACTCGCTCGGCCGACACGCGGCCATTGAAGCGGCGCTGCAAGGCCTTGAGCACCCACACCTCCTGCTCGGTCTCGGGGGCCAGGCTGATGTGCCCGCCCTCGCCTTCGATCGGTGCCCAGTGCAGTTGGCCGTTCAGGGTCAGGGGCAGCAGCCCGCCCATGCCCAGGCCCGTGCCCGCCCCCAGCACGCCGATGGCCTTGCCAGGAGCCCCCTGCTGTGGCCCCATGCTCACGACCCGTCTTTCGTG
>JBEGRT010000357.1:0-3586 GCA_041180305.1 Pseudomonadota bacterium | reverse complement strand
GTGGCCGAAGGCGCCGACATGCAGCCCGACCAGGTCATCCTCGACATCGAGGCCGACGGCCGCGCCCTGCTGAGTGCCGAGCGTCCGGCGCTGAACTTCCTGCAGACCCTGTCGGCCGTCGCGACCCGCACCCGCCAGCATGCGCGCGCCATCGAAGGCGCCAGCCCGAATCCGCGCGGTTGCGTCGTGCTCGACACCCGCAAGACCCTGCCCGGCCTGCGCCTGGCGCAAAAGTACGCCGTGCGCGTGGGCGGCGGCGCCAACCAGCGTCTGGCCCTGTACGACGGCATCCTGATCAAGGAAAACCACATCGCCTCGGCCGGCAGCGTGACCGGTGCCCTGCAGCGTGCCCAGGCCCTGGTGGCCGAACAGGCCGCGCCCAAGGGCCACGACATCGGCATCCAGATCGAGGTGGAAACGCTGGAGCAGCTGCGCGAGGCCTTCGCGGCCGGCGCCACCAGCATCTTGCTGGACAACTTCGACGAAGCCCTGATGCGCCAGGCCGTGGCCATCAACCAGGCAATGACTGGCGGCACGGCGCTGCTGGAAGCCTCGGGCGGCGTGACGCTGGACCAACTGCGCGGCATTGCGGCCACCGGCGTGGACCGCATCAGCATCGGCAAGCTCACGAAAGACGTGAAGGCCACCGACTTCTCGCTGCGCGTGCTGGAACGCATCGCCTGAAGCCTTCCGACCCCACCTGTTCGGCAGGACAAGGCGGGGTTCCGGCGCATTTTTCACGCCACGGCATGGGCAGCGGCAGGCACACTGCCTGCAATTGGAGCCCGCCCATGCCTGCCGACTTCCACACCCTGAAGAACTACTACGAACACCTGGTGATCGACGCGGTCATCCAGGCGGCCCCCACCTACCCGCTGCTGACCGAAGACCAGCACCCGGACGTGGCCTGCGTGGCCCTGAACCGCCTGCCGCCCCGCTACATCCGCCACCAGGTGGACCTGGCCTTTCACATGACCGAGAAAGAGCGCCAGGACAACGAGCAGCAGATCACCGACGCGGTGAAATACGCCTTCGAGTTCGTGCAGGCCCGCTACGCGATGCGGGCCCGGCGCTGATCAGGGCAGCCAGGCGTCTTTCGCCTTGGGCTTCTTGCACAAGATGGTGGGGAAGCTCACCGGCAAGGTGTGCGGGTAGTCGCGGCTGAAGTGCAGCCCGCGGCTTTCCTGGCGTGACAGGGCCGAGCGCACGATCAGCTCGGCGCAATCGACCAGGTTGCGCAGTTCCAGCAGGTCACGCGTCACGCGGAAGGCCGCGTAATAGTCTTCGATCTCCTGGCGCAGCAGCTTGATGCGGTGACGCGCACGCTCCAGACGGCGCGTGGTGCGCACGATGCCCACGTAGTTCCACATCAGCAGGCGCAGCTCGTCCCAGTTGTGGGCGATCACCACTTCCTCGTCGGCGTCGATCACCTGGCTTTCGTCCCAACCGGGCACCTTGGGCTGGAAAGACGGGATCTGGCGCTCGATGTCATCGGCGCAGGTCTTGCCCAGCACCACGCACTCCAGCAGCGAGTTGCTGGCCAGGCGGTTGGCACCATGCAGGCCGGTGTAGGTGGTCTCGCCCACCGCATACAGGCCGGGCATGTCGGTGCGGCCGTGCAGATCGGTCACCACGCCACCACAGGTGTAATGCGCCGCCGGCACCACCGGGATGGGCTGGCGCGCGATGTCGATGCCCAGACTCAGGCAGCGGGCGTGGATGGTGGGGAAATGCTCTTTCAGGAAGGCTTCGCCCAGGTGCGTGGCGTCCAGCCACACGTGGTCCAGGCCGTGCTTCTTCATTTCGAAGTCGATGGCGCGGGCCACGATGTCGCGCGGGGCCAGTTCGCCGCGCTCGTCGTGCTCGGGCATGAAGCGCGTGCCGTCGGGCAGGCGCAAGATGCCACCCTCACCGCGCAGGGCCTCGGTGATCAGGAAGCTGCGCTCTTGCGGGTGGTACAGGCAGGTCGGGTGGAACTGGATGAACTCCATGTTGGCCACCCGGCAACCCGCACGCCAGGCCATGGCAATGCCATCGCCCGTGGAGGTGTCGGGGTTGCTGGTGTAGCGGTACACCTTGCCCACCCCGCCCGAGGCCAGCACCACGGCCGAAGCCTGCAGCGTTTCCACGCGGTCGTGGTCGATGTCGAGCGCGTACACGCCATGGCAACGCGGGCCTTCCACCTGCTCGGCCTGGCCTTTTTTCAGGTGCCGGTTGGTGATCAGGTCGACCGCCATCCAGCGTTCGCGCAGGGTGATGTTGGGGTGCTTGCGCACCTCTTCGAGCAGCACCTCGTGGATGGCCTTGCCCGTGGCGTCGGCCGCATGGGCGATGCGGCGCACCGCGTGACCGCCTTCGCGCGTGAGGTGCAGGCCCAGCGGGCCATCGGGGTCGGGCGAAAACGGCACGCCGCGATCGACCAGCCACTGCACGGCCTCGGCGCTGTGGCGGGCGATGAACTCGGCCGTGCGTTCGTCGACCAGGCCAGCCCCGGCCTCTTGCGTGTCGCGCACATGCGACTCGATGCTGTCGTCGCTGCCCAGCACCCCCACGATGCCGCCCTGGGCCCAGGCCGTGGCAGCTTCTTCGAGGTTGCGCTTGGCCAGCACGACCACCGGCTGGGTTTCAGCCAGGTGCAGGGCCACGGTCAGGCCAGCCAGGCCGGCGCCGATGATGACAACGGGCAGCGGCGCGGCTGCAGGGGTGTGTTCGGACATATGCGCGCATTTTATCGACCCCGCCAAAGCCCCGTGGGGCGCGCTGCTACCATGCACCGCGAGTTTCTGTCGTGGAGCAAACCATGCGGCTGGATGGACAGCGTGAAAGTGACAACGTCGACGACGTGCGAGGCCAGGGTGGCAGCTTCGGCGGTGGCCGCGGGTTCGGCACGGGCGGTGGCGGCCTGCGCCTGGGCGGCGGCCGCCTGAGCCTGGGCACCGTGGCCGTGGCCCTGGTGGCCGGCTATTTCCTGGGCATCAACCCCATGACCGTGCTCAGCATGCTGGCCGGCGGGCCCATGCCCGTGCAGCAACAGGCCCCGGCCGAGCCCAGCCCCGAGCAACGGGAGGCCTCGAAGAACGACCCAGGCGCCCGCTTCGTGCGCCAGGTGCTGGCCACCACGGAAGACGTGTGGAACGCCCAGTTCCAGGCCCAGGGCGCCCGCTACGAAGAACCCCGTCTGACCCTGTTCCGCGGCAGCACGCCCACGGCCTGCGGCCAGGGCGAAGCCGCCATGGGCCCCTTCTATTGCCCGGCCGACAAGCGGGTGTACATCGACCTGGGCTTTTTCGACACGCTCAAGAGCCGCCTGGGGGCCCCCGGCGATTTCGCCCAGGCCTACGTGATCGCCCATGAGGTGGGCCACCATGTGCAGAACCTGGAAGGCACGTCGGACAAGGTGCACGCCGCCCGCCAGCGCCTGAGCGAGGCGCAGTACAACGCATTGAGCGTTCGCCTGGAACTGCAGGCCGACTGCTACGCGGGTGTCTGGGCGAAGAACGCGGCGCAGTCGCGGCAGCTGCTGGAGGCCGGCGACGTGGAGGAAGGCCTGAACGCGGCGAGCGCGATCGGCGATGACCGCCTGCAG
>JBEGRT010000356.1:0-7164 GCA_041180305.1 Pseudomonadota bacterium | reverse complement strand
ATAGGGGTTGATCAGGAAGTGGTGCTCGGGCCCGGGCAGGCGAGCTGAGATGTGCGTGAAGATCAGGTCGCTCCAGCCGTACAGGGCCACCAGGCGGTAGGCCGCGGCCAGGTCCACGCGCAGTTGCCACTCCTCGGGGCTGACCTGGTCTTGCAGGCTCGGGATGTTCAGGGCGGAGGTCGTGGCAGTGCTCATGTGCGGGGTTCCTGCAGGGTGTATTCCGAAAAAGCGTGCTGGTGGTGCTGGCGCAGCAGGTTCTTCTGCACCTTGCCCATGGCGTTGCGGGGCAGATCATCGGCAAAGAAGATGCGCTTGGGCACCTTGAAGCTGGCGATCTGGCCCTTGAGGGTCTCGATCATGCGGGCCTCGTCGAGACGCAGGCCACCGACCGTGACCACCACGGCCACCACGCCTTCGCCGAAATCAGGGTGCGGCACGCCCACCACGGCCGATTCCACCACGCCGGGCAGCTTGTCGACATGGCCTTCCACCTCGGCCGGGTACACATTGAAGCCGCCCGTGATGATGAGGTCTTTGGCCCGGCCGACCAGGTGCACATAGCCGGCTGCGTCGACAAAGCCCACATCGCCCGTGATGAACCAGCCATCGGCAGTGAAGGATTCGGCCGTCTTGTCGGGCATGCCCAGGTAGCCGCTGAACACGTTGGGGCCTTGCACCTGCACGTGGCCGGGCGTGCCGGGCGGGCAGGGCTGGCCCGAGTCATCGAGCACCCGCACGCCCACCCCGGGCAGGGCCGGGCCCACGCTGCCGGGCAGGCGGGGGCCATCGACCGGGCGGCAGGGGTTGGAGCACAGCATGCCGGTCTCGCTCATGCCGTAGCGCTCGAGGATGGTGTGGCCGGTGCGGTGCTCGAAGGCTTCATGGGTGCTGGCCAGCAAGGGGGCCGAGCCGCTGACGAACAGGCGCATGCCCGCCACGGCGTGGGCGTTCAGGCCTTCGTGGGCCAGCAGGCGGCCGTACAGGGTGGGCACGCCCATGAACACGGTGGCGCGCGGCGCACGGGTGTCGGTGATCTGGGCCAGCACCTGGCCGGCGTCGAACTTGCCCAGCCAGCGCATGGGCGTGGCCGACAGCAAGGCGCAGTGGCAGGCCACGAACAGGCCATGGATGTGGAAGGTGGGCAGGGCATGCACCAGGCAGTCGTCGCTGCGCCAATCCCAGTGGCGCAGCAGGGTGCGGGCGTTGCTCAGCAGGTTGCCGTGCGACAGCATGGCGCCCTTGCTGCGGCCCGTGGTGCCCGAGGTGTACAGGATGGCCGCCAGGTCCGAGGCCTTGCGGGGCTTGACGGTGTGCACATCGGGCTGCTGGGCGGCGTGCACCAGCAGGCTGCCCGTGCGGTCGGTGTTCAGCGTGAACAGGTGGCCCACGCCGCGGTGGGCGGCCAGCGGGGCCACCCAGTCGAGGTCGTCGCTGCGGCAGACCAGCACGGCCGGTTGCGCGTCCTGCACGAAGTAATCGAGCTCGGCGGCCTTGTAGGCGGGGTTCAGCGGCAGGAACACGGCCCCGGCGCGCAGGGTGGCCAGGTACAGCATCAGGCCTTCGATCGACTTGTCGAGGTGCGCGGCCACCACGGCGGGGCGGCGCTGGGCGCCACGCCCCACGGGGGGCAGGTCCAGGCTGTCGAGCAGGTTGGCCAGCATGGCCGTGGCCCGGTCGATGTCACGCCATCTGTAGGCCTGTCCGGCCTCTGTCAGGATGGCCGTGTCGTCCAGCGTGGCGGGCAGTGCGGCCTGGAAGGCGGTGTACAGGTTCATGTCAGCTTCCTGGGGGTTGAGTTCAGGCACCTGGGGCCAGATGGTGAGCGTGGTGCGCAATGTGGTCGCGCATGAAGGTGCTGATGAAGTAGTACCCGTGGTCGTAGCCTTCGTGCTTGCGCAGGGTCAAGGGCTGGCCAACGGCCTGGCACGCCTGCTCGAACAGGTGGGGGTGCAGCTGCTCGGCCAGGAACTTGTCGCCCAGGCCCTGGTCGATCAGGAGGGGCGGGCAGCGGTGGCCTGCCTTGATCAGCTCGGTGGCGTCATGGCGGGCCCAGGTGCTGCGGTCGGTGCCCAGGTAACCCGTGAAAGCCTTGTGGCCCCAGGGGCACTGCGTGGGCGAGGCAATGGGCGCGAAGGCCGACACGCTGGCAAAGCGCCCGGGGTGGCGCAGGGCCAGGGTCAGGGCCCCATGTCCACCCATCGAGTGCCCGAAAATGCCCGTGCGCGTGGGCTCACCGCCAAAGTGCGCGGTCACGCCGGGCAGCAGCTCGTTCATCAGGTGGCTTTCCATGCGCCAGTGCGTGGCCCAGGGCGCCTGCGTGGCGTCGAGGTAGAAGCCCGCGGCGGTGCCGAAATCCCAGTGGGCATCGGCGCCTTCCACGCCGGTGCCGCGCGGGCTGGTGTCCGGGGTCAGCAGGATCAGGCCGTGTTCGGCCGCGAACTGCTGGGCCCCGCCCTTGATCACGAAGGTTTCTTCGGTGCAGGTCAGGCCGGCCAGGTACATCAGCACGGGGCGCCTGTCGCCCGCCAGGGCCTGCGGGGGCCGGTACACGCCAAAGCGCATGGGCAGGCCGATCTCGGCGCTGTCGATCTGGTAGAAGCCTTGCACGCCGCCGAAGCAGCGGTGTTCGCTCAGGGTCTGGACATTCATCGGGGGTCAGCCTTCATGCTGGTACGCAGGCAGCCGTGCACCGCAGTGCCGGCAGAAATGGGCCTCGGGCAGGTGGCCTTCGGTCAGGCATTCATGGCAGGTGCGTGTGGTGGTCACACGCTGCACCCGCTGGGCGGTCATCTCGGAGGTGACGATGCCAGTGGGCACGGCCAGCACGCCCCAGCCCAGCAGCATCATCAGCGAGGCGATGAAGCGGCCCAGGTCGGTCTTGGGCGTGATGTCGCCAAAGCCCACCGTGGTCATGGTGGTCACGGCCCAGTACATGGCCGTGGGGATGCTGGTGAAGCCGTGCTCGGGGCCTTCGACCACGTACATCAGCGTGCCCATGATCAGCACCACCATCAGCACGAAGGACAGGAACACCGCGATCTTGCGGCGGCTGGCCATCAAAGCCCGCCCCAGCGCGGTGTACTCGGTGACGTAGCTGGTCAGCTTGAACACCCGGAACATGCGCAGCAGCCGCAAGATGCGCACGTCGATGAAGAAGTGGGCCTCGGGCACCACCAGGGCCAGGTAGGTGGGCACCACCGAGACCAGGTCGATGATGCCGAAGAAGCTGGTGGCATAGCGCCAGGGGTGCCGCACGCACAGCAGGCGCAGGATGTATTCGGCCGTGAAGCCGATGGTGAAGCACCACTCCAGCACCGACAGCCAGAACCCATAGCGGTCCTGGATGCTGGCCACGCTGTCCAGGGTGACCACCAGCACGCTCAGCAGGATGGCGCCGATCAGGCACTGGTCGAACAGCCGCCCGGCCCGGGTGTCGGCCTCGAAGATGACGGTGTAAAGGTTCAGTCGCCAGCCCGCCAGGGGCTTGTCATCTGAAGGGGGCAGGGCACTCATGCCCTGCTTTATAGATCAATCTGACGCACCTGCCGGGGTGGGGGTGTCAGACAGCGAGGGCGCGCCGGCGCACACGATGCGATTGCGGCCGTCTGATTTCGCGGCGTACAACGCACGGTCCGCCTGGTTGAGCCAGTCCTCCAGTCCGTGCAGGGCTGAATGCCAGGGGGTCATGCCGATGCTCACCGTCATGGAAAACGCATGCTCGCCCTGGCCGATCACGGCCTGGCTGACCTGCTGGCGGATGCGTTCGAGGGCCACCCAGGCTTCGTCTTCCCGGGTCTGCGTGAGCAGCAAGGCGAATTCTTCGCCGCCGATGCGACCGATCAGGTCGGTCTCGCGGGTCGAGCGCTGCAGCACCTCGCTGAACAGTTTCAGCGCGGCATCACCTGCGGCATGGCCATGCGAATCATTGATGCGCTTGAAGAGGTCCAGATCGAGCAGTGCCAGCGTGCAGGGCTGCTGGTAACGCCTGGCCTGCCTGAATTGCTGTTCGGCCGCCTCCATGAAGGCCCGGCGGTTGGCCAGTTGTGTCAGGGCATCGACGGTGGCCAGGTGACGCAGTTGTTCTTCCATGGCCTGGCGCTGGTCTTCGACCACGCGGGCATGCAGCAATGTGCCCAGCGTGACCACCAGGGGCTGCAGCAGGGCCCGCACGCTGTCATCGAAGCCGCCAGTGCGGTTGCCCAGGCCGATCATGCCCAGCACAGCGCCGTTGAAGGCCAGCGGGATGCCCAGGAACGATTCGAGGGTGGGGTGCCCCTTGGGCGTGCCCCGACTGGCCGCATGGGTGCTGGGCGCATTGGTCTGCACCACCTCGCCATGCGTGATCACATGGCCAAAGAGGTTGTCGAGGTTGTTGAAACGCATGGCATCCGGGCGCTTCTGGTGTTCGTCGTACCACTGGCGCGAGCCTTCATCCCACGAGATGTTGGAAATGGTGGGCACGAACAGGCTCTTGTGCCCGGCCTCGTCGATGTGGGTGATGCCGATGAAGCCGAAGCGGCTGCCCGTGATCTGAAGCAGGGGCTCGAACAGTGCTTCGCAGGCGGCCTGGATGTCTTTGCTGAGCAGGAAGTTCTGCTGGGCTTCGTTGATCAGGGCTTGCAGTTGTTGCACCTGGCGGCGTTCAGCTTCCTGCTGCCGCAGCGAGGCTTCCATGCGTTTGGTGGTGGTCACGTCGAGCAGGAAGCCCCGCACGCGCACCAGCGTGCCGTGGTTGTCGAGGTCGCCGCGGGTGATCTGCTGCACCCAGCGCTCGCCATCGGCCAGCGGGTAGGTGATTTCCTGCCAGCTGTCCAGGCCCATGCGGTGGGCTTGCAGGGCCGCACGGAAGGCTTCCTGTCGGTCGGGCGCCAGCAGGGTTTCAAAAGCGTTCCCCTGGTCGAGTTGCCGCACGGCTTCTGCGCCAAGGATGTCATTCAGGTTACCCGATCGGTAGAGCAACGAGGCCGGCTCGTCGGTGTCCCAGATCAGGGCCGCCACCGGGCCCGAAGACAGCAGTTCCCGCTCGCGCCGGATCTCCAGGCGTTGCTGGTGCGACTGCAGGATGGCCATGACCACGTCGGCGAAGGTGCTCAGGCGGGTGCGGTCGGCCTCGGTGAACTCGTTGCGGGGTTTGGTGTCCAGGAGGCACAGCGTGCCCACCACATGGCCCTCGCGTGTGCGCAGCGGGGCGCCGGCGTAGAACCGGAAGCCGTTGGTCTGCTGCTGCACCCAGGCGTATTTGGAAAACAGCGGATCACGACTGAGGTCGCTGATCACCAGGGTCTGCTGCTTCATCACCACGTGGTGGCAGATGCTGGTCTCGCGCGGGAAACGCGGGTCGGCAAAGCCGCAGCGGGCCTTGAACCACAGTTGTTCGCTGTCCACCATGGACACCAGGCAGGTGGGCACATTGAACACGTGCGCCACCAGCCGGGTGAGGCGGTCGAGGTCGGGGTCGGGCGGGGTGTCCAGCACCTCCAGGTGCCGCAAGGCGGCCAGGCGCTGTGCTTCCTGCGGATCATGCGGCGCAGGGAGTGTGGTGTGCGTCGGGGAGGAGGTGACGGCGGGCATTCAGGGCCTGTGCAGCGGGTGTGGGGACGTCAGCTTCGGTTCACCCCTGCCAGCATGCCCTGAGCCCGGGCGTTCGGGGGTGCTTAAACGTCGATGGCGCTGGCCGATCCGGCCTTTTTCCGCAGTTCGAACTTCTGTATCTTGCCGGTGGAGGTCTTGGGCAGCTCACCGAACACCACCGCACGGGGCACCTTGAAGCCGGCCAGGTGCTGCTTGCAATGGGCCACGATGTCTTCCGGTGTGACGGTCACGCCCGCCTTCACTTCGATGAAGGCGCAGGGCGTTTCGCCCCATTTGTCGTCGGGCTTGGCCACCACGGCGGCGGCCAGCACGGCGGGGTGGCGGTAGAGCACGTCTTCCACCTCGATGGACGAGATGTTCTCGCCGCCCGAGATGATGATGTCCTTGCTGCGGTCCTTGATCTTCACGTAGCCGTCGGGGTAGCGCACGGCCAGGTCGCCCGTGTGGAACCAGCCGCCCGCAAAGGCCTCTTGCGTGGCCTTGGGGTTCTTGAGGTAGCCCTTCATCGTGATGTTGCCGCGGAACATGATCTCGCCCATGGTCTCGCCGTCGGCGGGCACGTCGGCCAGGGTGTCCGGGTCTTTCACGGCGATGCCACGCTGCAGGTGGTAGTTCACCCCCTGGCGGGCGTTCAGGCGAGCGCGCTCGCCAATGTCCAGGGCGTCCCAGGCCTCGTGCTTCACGCACACGGCAGCCGGGCCGTAGATCTCGGTCAGGCCATACACGTGGGTGAGGTCGATGCCCAGCTTTTCCATGCCTTCGATCATGGCGGCGGGCGGCGCTGCACCAGCCACCATGGCCCGGATGCCGGCGGGCAGGCCCACTTTCAGCTCGTCAGGCGCATTGACCAGCCCGGCGTGCACGATGGGCGCCGCGCAGTAGTGCGTGACCCCGTGCTGGCGCATGGCCTCGAAGATGGCCTTGGGCTCGACCCGGCGCAGGCACACGTTCACACCGGCGCGGGCGGCCACCGTCCAGGGGAAGCACCAGCCGTTGCAGTGGAACATGGGCAGTGTCCACAGGTACACCGCATGCTTGGGCATGTCCCATTCCAGGATGTTGGACACCGCGTTCATGGCCGCACCCCGGTGGTGGTACACCACGCCCTTGGGGTTGCCCGTGGTGCCCGAGGTGTAGTTCAGGGCGATGGCATCCCATTCGTCGGTGGGCAGTGTCCAGTCGAAGCCGGCATCGCCACTGGCCACCAGGGTTTCGTAGGTCAGGGGGCCGATGCGTTCGTGGGTGCCGGTGTACAGGGCGTCGTCGGCATCGACCACCAGCAGCTTGCCGGTGTGCTGGCGCAACTCGATGGCGCGGGCCATGGTGGGCGCGAATTCACGGTCAACGATCACCACCTTGGCCTCGCCATGGTCGAGCATGAAGGCGATGGCTTCGGCGTCAAGCCGGGTGTTGAGCGTGTTGATCACGGCCCCGGCCATGGGGATGCCGAAGTGGGCTTCCACCATGGGCGGCGTGTTGGGCAGCATCACGGCCACGGTGTCGCCGGTGCCCACGCCCCTCTGGCGCAGTGCGCTGGCCAGCTGGCGGCAGCGCCGATAGGTTTCTCCCCAG
>JBEGRT010000355.1:0-6558 GCA_041180305.1 Pseudomonadota bacterium | reverse complement strand
CTGTATGGCCCCGCGCGCGAGAACTCGCCCGGCATGGACTGGGCCCATGAGCCCAGCCTGCAAGCCTTGCAAGACGCCTTGGCCACCTGCGATGCCACCGTGGCCAAAGGCGATGCGCCATGGCAGCCGGCCACACCGGCCGATGTGGACGAGGCCGTGGCGCGCGCCGTGCAGGGCTCGGTGCCTTGGGCCGACAGGCCCGCCGCCCAGCGCGCCCGTGTGTTGCGCGAGGCCGCCGACCGCCTGGTGGCCGACCGCGCCGCCCTCATGCACCTGTTGGTGCACGAGGCGGGCAAGACCTGGCCCAATGCGCACGGCGAGTGGCGCGAAGCCATCGATTTCCTGCGCTTTCATGCGGCCGAGATCGAGGGGCGCCTGGCCCCCGTTGCGCCCGGGCTGGGGCCGGTGGTGTGCATCAGCCCCTGGAACTTCCCGCTGGCCATCTTCATGGGGCAGGTGTCGGCGGCGCTGGCAGCGGGCCACGCCGTGCTGGCCAAACCGGCCGAGCAGACCCCGCAGGTGGCCTGGCGTGCCGTGCAGCACCTGCATGCCGCTGGCGTGCCTGCCCAGGCGCTGCAACTGCTGCCGGGCGATGGCACCGTGGGCGCGGCCCTGGTGGCCGACCCGCGCGTGGCCGGCGTGCTGTTCACCGGCTCGACCGAGGTGGCCCGCCTGCTGCAGCGTGCGCTGGTGGGCCGCGTGGGCCCCAACGGCCTGGCCGTGCCCCTGGTGGCTGAAACCGGCGGGCAGAACGCCATGGTGGTCGATTCTTCGGCCCTGCCCGAGCAGGTGGTGCAGGATGTGCTGACCTCGGCCTTCGACAGCGCCGGCCAGCGCTGCTCGGCGCTGCGGGTGCTGTGCCTGCAGCAGGAGGTGGCCGACACCGTGCTGCACATGCTGCACGGTGCGCTCGACGCATGGCGCGTGGGCGACCCGGCCGATCTGGCCACCGACATGGGCCCCGTGATCGACGCCGAGGCCCTGGCCCGCCTGCAGGCCCATGTGCAGCACCTGCGCGGCCTGGGGCTGCCCGTGCGGCAATGGCCGGTGCCCGAGGCGGTGGGCCGGGCCATGCCCCAGGCGCACTTCATGCCGCCCACGGTGGCCGAGATCCCCTCGCTGAACGTGCTGACGCACGAAGTGTTCGGCCCGGTGCTGCATGTGCTGCGCTACCAGCGCGAAGAACTGCCGGCGCTGCTGGCGCAGATCCGGGCCACGGGGTATGGCCTGACCCTGGGCGTGCATTCGCGCATTGGCGAAACCATCGACCTGGTGCGCACGGCCGGGCTGGCGGGCAACCAGTACGTGAACCGGCACATGGTGGGCGCGGTGGTGGGCGTGCAGCCCTTTGGCGGCGAGGGCCTGTCGGGCACGGGCCCCAAGGCCGGTGGGCCGCTGTCCTTGCTGCGGCTGATGGGCGCCCGGCCAGAGTCTGTGCTCAGGCCCTGGCTGGTGCGCGGTGCCGATGGCCGGGTGCAGCTGGCCCGCGAACAGCCTTTGCCTGGCCCCACGGGCGAAGCCAACACCTGCAGCCTGCACCCTGTGGCCCGCGTGCTGTGCCTGGCCGACACCGAGGCCGACCTGAGGGTGCAGTGGCGGGCCCTGCAGGCCCTGGGCAGCCAGGCCGTGTGGCCCGAGCGCTGGCGCACCGTGTGGCAGCAGTTGCCCGAGGCCGAGCGTGGGCAGGTGCAGCTCACGGCCGCCTGGCCCGAGCCGGGTGCCGTGGCCGCCCTGGGGGTGCAGCGCGTGCTGCTGCACGGCGATGCCCAGGCCCTGGCACAGGCACAGGCCGTGCTGGCGGCCATGCCGGGGCCCATCGTGAGCGTGGTGCATGCGCTGCCCAGGCAGGCCCAGGTTCCGCTGGAGCGCCTGGTACACGAGGTGGCCACCAGCAACAACACGGCCGCTGCGGGCGGCAATGCGGCCTTGATGGCCCTGGACTGAGGCCTGTCAGATTGTGATCTGCAGGTTAACAATGCCTTGAATTGTCGGGTGTGCATTCACTGCGCTTGTCTCTAAAGTCTGTCTCACTGGCAGCCGTCACCGCTTGGTGAATCGGCGCCCAGAGCGGCTCCTTGGCGTGTGCCAGGCGGGCTTTCCCAGACAGATTCAGCCTCTCTCGGGGCTGCATGCAACGGAGACAGGTCCCATGACGGACATCGCCAACAAGGACGCTGCAGTCGAGCAGTTGACCGATGTGATGTGGAAGTTCACGTCCTACATCGGCAAGCGCCTGCCCAGCGACGTGACCCACAAGCTGCACGAGCTTCGCGCCAGGGAAACCAACCCCCTGGCCAAGGAGGTCTATCAGTCGATGAAGGACAACCAGGACGCGGCAGACAAGCTCGACCGCCCCAGCTGCCAGGACACCGGCGTCATCCAGTACTTCATCACGGCGGGCGCGCGCTTTCCTCTGCTCGGCGAGCTCGAAGACATCCTGGCCCACGCCACCCGGGAGGCCACCATCCGTGGCCCGCTGCGTCACAACGCGGTCGAGACCTTTGACGAGAAGAACACCGGCACCAACACCGGCAGCAAGATCCCATGGCTGGATTGGGAGATCGATCCCAAGGGCGAGGATTGCATCATCGACGTCTACATGGCCGGTGGCGGCTGCACGTTGCCTGGCGCCGCCAAGGTGCTGATGCCCGGCGAAGGCTACGAAGGGGTGGCCGAGTTCGTGTTCGATGTCATCACGCAGCGTGGTGTCAATGCCTGCCCGCCCATGCTGGTGGGGGTTGGCGTGTCCACCTCGGCCGAAACTGCGGCCCGCCTGTCCAAGAAGGCCATCTTGCGACCGGTCGATTCACGTCACCCCAATGCCAACGCGGCCCGCATGGAAGAGTTGCTCGAAGAGGGCCTCAATGAAATCGGCCTGGGGCCCCAGGGCCTGACCGGCAACGCCAGCGTGATGGGCGTGAACATCGAATCCTCGGCCCGTCACCCGTCCACCATCGGCGTGGCCGTGTCCACGGGCTGCTGGGCCCACCGCCGCGGTCGCATCAAGATCAACGCCGACCTGTCCTACGAAATCCTCTCGCACCAAGGAGTCGAGCTGTGAGCGCCAAGAAGATCCTGACCACGCCCATCAAGGACGAAGACCTCGAAGCCCTCAACGTGGGCGATGTGGTGTACCTGACAGGCCACCTGGTGACCTGCCGCGACGTGGCGCACCGCCGCCTGATCGAGCTGGGGCGCGAGCTGCCGGTGGACCTCAAGGGCGGGGCCATCTTCCATGCCGGCCCCATCGTCAAGCAGAAGGACGACGGCAGTTACGAGATGGTCTCGATCGGCCCGACCACCTCGATGCGCATGGAGAAGTTCGAGCGCGAATTCATCCAGCAGACCGGTGTGAAGCTGGTGGTGGGCAAGGGCGGCATGGGCGACGAGACCGCCGCCGGCTGTGTCGAGAACAAGGCCGTGCACGCCATCTTCCCGGGCGGCTGTGCCGTGCTGGCCGCCACCAAGGTGGAGAAGATCGAAGGCGCCCACTGGAAAGACCTGGGCATGCCCGAGACCCTGTGGGTCAACAAGGTGAAGGAATTTGGTCCTCTGATCATTTCGATCGACACGAAAGGTCGCAACCTGATCGAGGAAAACAAGGCACGCTTCCGAGAGAAGAAGAGGCCGGTGCTCGACAAGATCAACGCCCAGGTGCGTTTCATCAAGTGACCGGCTGAATCATCGACTCGAGGGAAGGTTGCGGGGCGCCCCACAAGGGCGCCCTTTTTTCATGGCCGGGCCGAAGCCCTCGGTGCGGCAGGCGTCAATCGACCAGGGCCTTGCCTGCGCTGGCCTGCTGCTGAAGCGAGCGGGCGGCAAAGTCGACAAAGGCGCGGATGCGGGCCGACATCTGACGCCCGCCAGGGATCACGGCGTAGATGTCGGCATCTGGCGTGTGGTACTGCGGCAGCACCTGCACCAGCCGACCGCTGCGCAGGTAGCGGCCCACATCCCACTCGGCGCGCAGGATGATGCCGTGCCCATCGAGCGCCCAGTTCACGGCGATCTCGCCGTCGTTGGTGGTCAGCGTGCCTCGGGTCTTGATGGCTTCGGTCGGCGCGTTCTTGCCCCGGTTGGCCGTCAGCCGCCAGACCCCGTACGCTTCTTCGCCCTGCCGGATCCCGATGCAGTTGTGCCGTGCCAGATCGGCCGGCACCTTGGGCGCCGTATGCCGCTGCAGATACGCCGGCGACGCACACAGCAGGCGCCGGTTGGGCGCCAGCCGCCGGGCGACCACGCGCGATTCGGGCGGCTCGCCAAACCGGATGCACACATCGAAGGCATCGTCGGTCAGCGCGGGCGGGTTCACTGACAGCTGCAGCTGAACCTCCACCTGCGGGTGCTGCCGCGCGAACCTGGAAATGATCGGTGCAATGTGGCTGCGTCCGAAGCCCAGCGTGGCATTGACCCGCAGCAGGCCCTTGGGCGCTGCCTGCGAACCGCCGATGAGTTCCTCCATGTCGCGGATGTCATCCAGGATGCGGCGTGCGCGCTCCAGCAGGATCTCTCCTTCCGGTGTCAGGCTCATGCGCCGGGTGGAACGCACCACCAGTGCGACGCCCAGGCGCGACTCCATCTGCATCAGGCGCTTGCTCACGGCGGGGGTGGTCACCCCCAGCTCACGTGCCGCCGCACTGAGGCTGCCAGCGCCCGAGAGAATAGAGAAAAACCCTAAATCCTCAGGATTGATTTGAGCACTCATGGGGCTGATTGTTCATTTGAAGTTAACAATGGATTGAACCACAGGCTGCGCATGAGGAGGGGGCTGTTCCTACATTCCCTCACACCGCGCAGGGATCCGTGCCCGGCCATTCCCGCTGGCATCGGCCTGCGCCCACTCACCTCATTGAAGGAGACAACCTCATGCGAAGACTCTTCGGAAAGCTGTACGTCCAGGTTCTGCTGGGCGTGACTGCCGGCATCCTGCTCGGTGTGGTCGCCCCCAAGCTGGGCGCAGACCTCAAGCCCCTGGGCGATGCCTTCATCCGGGCGATCAAGATGGTGTTTGCCCCGGTCATCTTCGCGACGGTGGTGCTCGGCATTGCCCGCATGGAAAACCTCAAGGAGCTCGGCCGCGTCGGCGGCCGGGCCCTGATCTACTTCGAGGTGCTGTCCACCTTCGCACTGGCGCTCGGGCTGCTGGTGGTCAACGTGGTCAAGCCTGGCGTGGGCATGAACGTCGATGCCGCGCACCTCGACACAACGGCCATTCAGAACTACACCCAGACCAGCACGAAACCGACGGGCTTCGTCGAGTTCCTGCTGAACATGGTGCCCACCAGCATCGTCGATGCACTGGCCAAGAACGACATCCTGCAGATCCTGGTGTTCGCCACGCTGTTCGGCGTCTCGCTGTCGCACATCGGGCCTCGCGGTCGTCCGGTGGTGGTCTTCCTTGAATCCTTCACCGACAGCATGTTTGCCATCGTGGGCATGGTGATGCGACTGGCCCCCGCCGCAGCCTTTGGTGCCATGGCCTTCACCGTAGGCAAGTACGGCCTGGGCACGGTGGTGTCGCTGGGCAAGCTGATGGCCACGATGTACCTGACCTGTTTCCTGTTTGTGGTGCTGGTGCTGGGCCTGATCGCGCGCATGTCGGGCTTCAGCCTCTGGAAGTTCCTGCGCTACATCAAGGAAGAGCTGTTCACCGTGCTGGCCACCAGCTCGTCGGAGTCGGTGGTGCCGCAGCTGATGAACAAGCTGGAGCGTGCCGGCGTGTCCAAGCCCGTGGTCGGGCTGGTCGTGCCGTCAGGGCTGACCTTCAACCCCGATGGTCAGTGCATCTACTACACGATGGCGGCCATCTTCATTGCGCAGGCCACCAACACGCCGCTGACCATGATGGATCAGTTGCTGGTGCTGGGTGTGCTCATGGTCAGCTCGAAGGGTTCGGCCGGCGTGACGGGCTCAGGCTTCATCACCCTGGCAGCCACGCTGGCGTCGATGGGCAAGATTCCCGTGGCCGGCATGGTGCTGCTGCTGGGCGTCGATCGTTTCATGTCGGAGGCCCGCGCCATCACCAACACCATCGGCAATGCGGTGGGCACCGTCGCGATCGCCCGCTGGGTGGGGGCTGTGGACCGCGAACATTTCCAGAAGGTGATGGACGGGCACGACGTGCCACTGCGTGAACAGCCGCCTGTCGAGGAATTGGCCGAGCAGCATGGCGTGGCCTCCGAGACACTCCCGAAGGTGGCTTCTCATGCATGACTTTCGCCAGGCCGCGCTGGACTATCACGCCGAGCCCACCCCCGGCAAGCTCGCCATCAGTGCCACCAAGCAACTGACCAACCAGCGCGACCTGGCGCTGGCCTATTCGCCCGGCGTGGCTGCGCCCTGCGAAGAGATCGTCGAGAACCCGGCCGCCGCCTTCAAGTACACCAGCCGGGGCAACCTGGTGGCCGTGATCACCAACGGCACGGCCGTGCTGGGCCTGGGCGACATCGGCCCGCTGGCCGCCAAGCCCGTGATGGAGGGCAAGGCCGTCCTGTTCAAGAAGTTCTCCGACATCGATGTGTTCGACATCGAGATCAACGAGAAAGACCCGGAAAAGCT
>JBEGRT010000354.1:0-4582 GCA_041180305.1 Pseudomonadota bacterium | reverse complement strand
GTTCGGTCACTTCGTCGATGAGCTGGGCGGCGCGCGCACGGTCGCTGATGCGCATGAACGAGCGTGGCAGGCCAGTCAGCAAGCCGGGCAGCATGTTGGGTGCGCTGTTTCGGAGCATGGCTTGCACAGGCTCGGCCACTTCGTCGTAACGGCCCAGGGCCATCAGGATCTGGGCGGTGAATTCGGCGGCGTCGCGGTCATCGGGCAGGGCTGTGCGCCAGGCGCGAGCGGCGCTCAGGGCCTGTTCGCCGGCGCGACCGGCCAGGGCGATGTCAACCGACTTGCGGAACAGTTGTGCGCTGCGCTGCCGTTTGGCGCCTTCCAGGTAGAGCTGATAGGCCGTGCCCAGATCGCCATCGCGTGCAGCGATTTCACCGATCAGCAATTGATAAAACAGTTGCGCGTCCAGGGCGGAGTTCACCACACCCGGGCCGCGCTGAGGGGCAGGGGCCTCCGCGCCTGCGGCGGCAGTCTGTTCCGTTGGCAAAGGTGCTGCGAACGCCTGCGACGGCGTGAGGCTGATCAGGGACAGGCCAAGGGCGGTGGTGGCAAGGGCAGCGGTGCGAAAGCGCATGGACACTCCAGTGATGCGCCCCATTCTAGGCACGGGTGACCTGGCCGAAGCCCGGAGAAACATCGGGACAAGTGTGTGACGCAGGCGACACGGCCCCGCTTTGGGTGAAGATTGCCTCTGGGGCTGCAGGGCCCAGGAACTGAATGGAGCGATGGGAATGCCTGAATTGCCAGAGGTGGAGGTCACCCGACGTACCGTGAACGAGGCCATGGCCGGGGTTCAGGTGGTGGCACTGCGAATGGGCAAACCCCTGAGGTGGCCACTGGGCTGTGACCCGGCTGTGGTGCAGGGCCATCAGGTGGGCGAGGTGCAGCGCCGCGGCAAGTACCTGTGGATGCCCCTGCAGGGGGCGAGCCCCGGCGGTTTGCTCTGGCATCTGGGCATGTCGGGCTCCTTGGGCTGGTGGCCAGGCGCCTGCGTGCCGCCTGCGGGCCCGCATGATCACGTGGACCTGATCACCGACCGCGGGGTGCTGCGTCTGCATGACCCCCGACGTTTCGGTGCCCTGGTGTGGGGCACCAGCTTGCACGAGGGCGTGGTGGGGCGCTTGCTGGCGGGCCTGGGGGTGGAGCCCCTGACCGATGCCTGGACGGCAGCGCACCTGCATGCCGCCCTGAAAGGGCGTCGAGTGGCCATCAAGCAGGCCCTGCTGGCTGGCGATGTGGTGGTGGGTGTGGGCAACATCTACGCCAGCGAGGCGCTGTTCCGTGCCGGCATCGACCCACGGCTGGCCGCGGGCAAGCTGTCTCGCCCCCGCTGCGAGCGCCTGGTGCAGGCGGTGCGCGAAGTGCTGGGCGAGGCCGTGGCGGCGGGCGGCACCACCTTGCGCGACTTCCGCAACGCGCTCGGGCAACAGGGCCATTTCCAGCAGGCCACCCGGGTGTATGACCGGGCTGGCCTGCCATGCCTGGCCTGCGGCACCGAGGTTCGGCGCATCGTGCAGGGGCAGCGGGCCACCTATTTCTGCGCCACTTGTCAGCGCCGGTGAACCGTTGATCGGTCTGTGGCGCATTCACCCACTTTCACACTGGATGTGATGCACGCCCATGAGCTAGCATCCACCCCATGAAACCGACTTTTGCCACCCACCTTGACGCGCTTGGCCAGTGGCGGCAAGCCACCGATGCGCGCCTGGCCGAATTGGCCCGGTTCGTGCGCGAGCACGACCTGCTGGACGATGGCCTGTCGGAATGGTTCGAAGCCATGCGTTTTCGCCTGTCGGGCGAGAAGCTCATGGTGGCCTTTGTGGCCGAGTTTTCGCGGGGCAAGTCGGAGCTGATCAACGCGATCTTCTTTTCCGACAAAGGCCGCCGCATGATGCCGGCCTCGGCGGGGCGCACCACCATGTGCCCGGTGGAGCTGGGCTATGACGCGCAAGACCCGGTGGGCCTGTCGCTGCTGCCCATCGACACCCGCCTGGAGCCCACGTCGCTGGCCGAATACCGTCGCTCGCCTGCCGCCTGGACCCACATCCCTCTGGCGCTGGACAACCCCGATGGCATGGCCCAGGCCCTGGCCGAGGTGATGCGCACACGCCAGGTCAGCAAGGACGAAGCCGTGGCCCTGGGGTTCTGGGACGACGAACGCCCCGACGACAACCCGCCCTGCGATGCCGAAGGCCTGGTGGAAGTGCCGCTGTGGCGCCATGCCCGGATCAATTTGCCTCACCCGCTGCTCAAGCGCGGGCTGGTGGTGCTGGACACCCCGGGCCTGAACGCCATCGGCACCGAGCCTGAGCTGACCCTGGGACTGCTGCCACAGGCGCATGCCACAGTGTTCATCCTGGGGGCTGACACGGGCGTGACCCGCTCTGACCTCAGCATCTGGCGCGACCACCTGTGCGGCCCGGCCCTGGCGCGTTTCGTGGCGCTCAACAAGATCGACACCCTGGCCGACCCCCTGAGCACGCCTCAGGAGGTACTGGCCACCATCGAACGCCAGGCCCAGAGCGTGGCGCAGACCCTGGAGATCCCGCCCGAGCACGTTTTCCCGATTTCCGCACGCCAGGCCCTGGCGGCGCGCCTGTCGGGCGATGCCGCGGGGCTGGCTGACAGCCGCCTGCCCGCGCTGGAGCAGGCCTTGTCGGAAGGCTTGCTGCCCAAGCGACGCGAAACGCTGGCCGCGGGGGCCATCGAAGGCGCGCGTGCCTTGCAGCACCAGCTCACCCGGCGCTTTGGCGAATTGCGCCGCCTGCACGCCGAGCAGATGTCCGAGTTGCGCAGCCTGCGCGGCAAGAGCGGTGGCAAGGTGCAACTGATGCTGCAGCGTGTGCAGGGTGAGGCCACCGAGTTCGAACAGTGCACGGCGCGCCTGGCCGCGATGCGTTCGGTGCATGCCCGCATGCTCAAGGAAGCCCTGAAAGACCTGTCGTCTGACCGCTTGCGCCAGGAGGTTGACGTGCTGCAACAGGTGCTGGGTGGTTCGTGGCTGCCCCTGGGTGCCAAGCGTGCCTTCGTCGAACTGTGCGCGCGCCTGCGCGACCTGATCGAGCAGGCCCAGCAGCGCAGTGACGAGATCCAGGCCATGTTGGTGGCATCGTTTGCCAAGCTGAACGCCGAATTCGGTTTCAGCCTGGCCGTCGAGCAAGCCATTGATGTGCGCAAGTACCGCGATGACCTCGACCTGATCGAAAAGAACTATGTGCAGTACCTGGGCCTGAGCCAGGCCTTCCGCCTCGCCCAGCCGGGCTTTCAGGAGCAGTTCCGCCGCATGCTGATCTCGCGTCTGCGGGTGGTGTTCGAGACCATCAGCAACGACATCGAGATGTGGAACAAGACGGCCTCGGCCCAGGTCGATGGTCAGTTGCGTGAGCGCCGTCGCAACTTCAAGCGCCGCTACGAGTCGCTCGACCGCATCCAGTCGGCAGCCAATGAGCTGGACACCCGCCTGCAGGAAGTGCAGGCCCACGACGAACGCGTGCTGCAGCTGCAGACCCGCCTGACGGTGCTGGTGGACGAGCTGGTGGCCGAGGCCTCCCGCGACCCGATGCCGGTGGCCGAAGCGGCCCCTCGCGTGGTGCTCGATGCGGCGGCGCTGATGGGCCAGGCACCCGCGAACTGACAGCAGGCTGTACGCGTGGCTGAGCAGGACCTGCAAGACCGCCTGATGGCGGCGGCCCGGGCCATGGGCCCTTCGCTGTCGGGCCACCTGGTGCGCTGGCAGCGCCAGCACGGGCGCCATCACCTGCCCTGGCAGAACACGCGTGACCCCTACCGCGTGTGGCTGTCGGAAATCATGCTGCAGCAGACCCAGGTGAGCACGGTGCTGGGTTACTACGACCGATTCCTGGCCCTGTGGCCCACCGTGGCCGACCTGGCCGCGGCCCACCTGGACGAGGTGCTGGCGCAGTGGGCGGGCCTGGGTTACTACAGCCGCGCCCGCAACCTGCACCGTTGCGCCCAGGCGGTGGTGGCTGACCATGGCGGTGCGTTTCCGCGCCAGGCGGAGGTGCTGGCCACCTTGCCGGGCATCGGGCGGTCCACCGCGGCCGCGATTGCAGGGTTCTGTTTCGACGAGCGCGTGACCATCCTGGACGGCAACGTGAAGCGGGTGCTGACCCGCGTGCTGAACTGGGAGGGCGATCTGTCGGTGAGCCGGCACGAGCGCTGGTTGTGGGATGCCGCCAGCCTGCTGGTGCCCCCCGAGGGCGCCGACATGCCGGCCTACACGCAGGGCCTGATGGACCTGGGCGCCACGGTGTGCACGCCGCGCAAGCCTCAGTGCCTGCTGTGCCCCTGGCAGGCCCAGTGCCTGGCCCTGAAGGCGGGTCGAACCGCGGAGCTGCCGGTCAAGACGCGCAAGCTCAAGCGTTCGCGCCGAGAGCACTGGTGCCTCTGGATCGAGCAGGGTGAGCGCACCTGGGTGATGCAGCGGCCCGACACGGGTGTGTGGGCGGGCTTGTGGACCTTCCCGATGTGGGCAGATGCCCAGGAGGCCGATGCGGTGGTGCATGGCCTGCAGCCCGAGCAGGTCGATGCCCAGCCACCGATCACCCATGTGCTCACGCAC
>JBEGRT010000353.1:0-2927 GCA_041180305.1 Pseudomonadota bacterium | reverse complement strand
GATCGAGAAGGAGCGCCTGCTCGAGGCGATCAAGCGGCCCTACGGCATGGTGCTCGTGACCGGGCCGACGGGTTCGGGCAAGACGGTGTCGCTCTACACCTGCCTGAACCTGCTCAACCAGCCGGGTGTGAACATCTCGACCGTCGAAGACCCGGCCGAAATCAACATGCCGGGCGTCAACCAGGTCAACGTCAACGACAAGGCGGGCCTGAACTTCGCCACGGCGCTGAAAGCCTTCCTGCGCCAGGATCCGGACATCATCATGGTGGGTGAAATCCGCGATCTGGAGACAGCAGACATCGCCATCAAGGCTGCCCAGACCGGCCACATGGTGATGTCCACCCTGCACACCAACGACGCGCCGACCACGCTCACCCGCCTGATGAACATGGGGGTGGCGCCGTTCAACATCGCCTCCAGCGTGATCCTGATCACGGCCCAGCGTCTGGCGCGCCGGCTGTGCGAGAACTGCAAGAGCCCGGCCGACTACCCGCGCGAAGCCATGCTCAGCGCCGGCTTCACCGAGGAAGACCTGCAGGGCAACTGGCGCCCCTACCGCGCCATTGGCTGTTCAAGTTGCAACAACGGTTACAAAGGCCGGGTCGGTCTTTACCAGGTGATGCCGATATCCGAAGAGATCCAGCGGATCATCCTGAGCCAGGGCACGGCCATGGACATCGCGGTTCAGGCGCGCAAGGAAGGCGTGCGTGATCTGCGCCAGTCCGGCCTGGTCAAGGTCAAGGCCGGGGTGACCACCCTGGAAGAAGTCATTTCGGCGACCAACGAATAACCGACCGCCACTGCATCAACGGAGTCCCCCATGGCTGTCAGCGCCACCAAAAAACCGCAGGAAACCATCTACGAGTGGGAAGGCAAGGACAAGGCGGGCAAACTCGTGCGCGGCGAAATGCGCGCCGGCGGGGAATCGATGGTCGGTGCCAGCCTGCGCCGTCAGGGCATTCTGGTGTCGAAGGTCAAGAAGCGCCGAATTTCTGGTGGCTCGTCGATCAAGCCCAAGGACATTGCCGTGTTCACGCGCCAGCTCGCGACCATGATGCGCGCCGGGGTGCCGCTGCTGCAATCTTTCGACATCGTGTCGCGGGGGGCCACCAACCCGCGCGTGGGCAAGCTGCTCAACGACATCCGCACGGATGTGGAAACCGGCACCAGCCTGTCGCAGGCCTTCCGCAAGCACCCGATGTATTTCGACGCGCTGTACTGCAACCTGGTCGAAGCCGGTGAAGCGGCGGGCATCCTGGAATCGCTGCTGGACCGTCTGGCCACCTACCAGGAAAAGACACTGGCGATCAAGCAGAAGATCAAAGGCGCCATGACCTACCCCATCGCGGTGCTGGTGGTGGCCTTCATCGTGGTGAGCATCATCATGATCAAGGTGATCCCGTCGTTCAAGGACGTGTTCGCCTCTTTCGGTGCCGAACTGCCTGCTCCTACTCTGCTCGTGATCTCCATGTCCGAGTTTTTCGTGGACTACTGGTGGGCGATCTTTGGTGGCCTCGGAGGCGGGCTCTTCATGTTTTTCCAGACCTGGAAACGCTCGGTCCCCATGCAAAAGCGCATGGACCGCATCCTGGTCAAGCTGCCCGTGTTCGGCCCCCTGCTGTACAAGTCGGCCGTCGCCCGCTGGACCCGCACACTGGCCACCATGTTCGCTGCCGGCGTGCCGCTGGTCGACGCGCTCGATTCGGTGGGCGGCGCCTCGGGCAACCACATCTTCATCGAGGCCACCGAGAACATCCAGCGTGATGTCTCGACCGGCACGAGCCTGACCAACGCCATGCAGACCACCAACATCTTCCCGGTGATGGTGCTGCAGATGACCGCCATCGGCGAAGAAGCCGGCTCGCTCGACGCCATGCTGAACAAGGCCGCCGACATCTACGAAGAAGAGGTCGACGAAATGGTCAAGGCTCTGTCCAGCCTGATGGAGCCCATCATCATCACCATCCTGGGCGGCCTGATCGGCGGCATCGTGGTGGCCATGTATCTGCCCATCTTCAAGATCGGCAGCGTGATCTGACGCATTCCATCGCCCTTGCCCATGTGGTTCGATGACCTGATGCTGGTGGCCCTGCACCCTGCGGGCCTGTTCGTGCTCGGCCTGATGGTCGGCAGTTTCCTGAACGTGGTGGTGCACCGCCTGCCCCTGATGTTCGAGCAGGCCTGGAAGGCCGATGCGCGCGACATCCTGGGCCTGCCCGAGGTGAACGAGCCCGAGCTCACGCTGTCCACCCCGGCTTCGCGTTGCCCCAAGTGTGGTCACGCCATCCGCTGGTACGAAAACATCCCGTTGCTGAGCTGGCTGGCGCTGCGTGGTCGCTGCTCGGCCTGCAAGACGCCCATCTCCGTGCGCTATCCGCTGGTTGAACTCAGCTGCGGCCTGCTGTTCCTGGCCTGTGGCCTGACGCAGGGCTCACAGCCCACCGTGCTGCTGTGGTGCGGCTTTTGCGCCCTGCTGCTGGCGGCCTCGCTGATCGACTGGGACACCACCTACCTGTACGACGACCTGACGGGCCCGCTGCTGTGGGCCGGGCTGGTGTCGGCGCTGATGGGCTGGATCCCAGTCTCGCTGCGTGATGCCCTGTGGGGCGCGGTGGCGGGTTACCTGTCGCTGTGGAGCGTGAACCAGGCCTTCAAGCGCCTGCGCGGGGTCGATGGCATGGGTTACGGTGATTTCAAGCTGCTGGCCGCGCTGGGCGCCTGGCTGGGTTGGCCCATGCTGCTGCCCATCATCCTGGGCTCGTCAGTGGTGGGCGCCGTGGTGGGCATCGGCATGAAGGTGTCGGGCGCGCTGCGCGAGGGCAAGTACGTGCCCTTCGGCCCCTTCCTGGCTGCCGCGGGCGTGGGCGTGCTGTTCATCGGGCCGAAGCAGGTGGCCGCGTGGTTCGGCTGGCCGATGTGACCGGGCC
>JBEGRT010000352.1:0-3164 GCA_041180305.1 Pseudomonadota bacterium | reverse complement strand
ATCCATCACGGGCTCCAGCCCACCCGAGGTCATGGCCACGCGCACCTTCTGGCGTGACAGGAAATCCAGCGCCTGCCGGCGCTGGGTGTCGGCCAGGGCCGTGTCGATCTGGGGCATGAGCGAATGGGTCAAGGTGCCGGAATAGCAGGAATCGGCAATCACCATCACATGCTTGGCCGACATCGCCGACAGCTGATCGGTCACGTCAATGACCGACACCCAGCGGCTCACATCCTGCCGGTCGCCATCCACCGGGATCCAGTAGCCTCGCGCGGTGACACTGTCCATCTGGCCATGGCCGGCGTAGTACACCAGCACCTGATCGTTGGGGCCCACGCGTGAGCGCAAGGTCTGCAAGGCCTGCAGCATCTGGGCCCGGGTGCCATTGCGCACCCACTGCACATCGAAGCCGTAACGGTCACGCAGCACATCACCCACGGCCTGGGCATCTTGCACGGGGGTATCGAGCGGGCCCCAGGCGCTGTAGGCCTGGTTGGCAATCAGCAGCGCCCAGCGGCGACCCGAACCGGCAGCTGCCAGAGCCGGCTGCGGCGGGGTGGCGGCAGCCGGCTGTCCTGCAGCTGTGGGCGCCTGGGCCAGCACCGACTCGGGCGATGCAGCGGTACCGGCTGCACCGGCAGCACCGCCATCCCCAGCCTGGCCCAGCGAACGCTGCAGCACCCGCACCTCGGTGCGGGCCAAGCCGCCTGTTGAATCCTGCGCTTCCAGCGCAAACACCTGCCCGGCTGTGGCACTGGCCGCAGAAGCCACCAGGGGTACCTGCACCAGGCCTTGCGGATCAGGCTGCACCACCTGCCCATTCACCTTCAGCGAGGCCAGGCCTGCGGGCGCCACGACCCGGGCCACCAGTTCGTGGGCCTGAGGGCTGGCTTCGACCGTGAGCACGCCATCGACCGGCCGGGGCAGGCGCATGGCGGCTTCAGGGGCCACCACGTCAATGCGCAGACGGTCTCGGGGTGCCATGACCAGCCCGGCCACCCAACCGCCCGATGCCGCGGCCAGCAAGGATGCGGTGCGGTCGCTGCCAGCCTGTGATTCCAGGTTGGCCAGGTTGAATTGCGCCCGAGCCACACCCGCCGCAGCGGCCTTTTCGTACCAGACGCGCGCCAGTTTCAGCTGCCCCTGCTGCTCGTACAACTCACCGGCCGTGGCCTGGGCTTCGGGCATGCCGTCAGCTGCCAGCGGCAACCAGATCTTGAGTGCGCCCACCGTGTCCTGCGGCTCCACGTATTCGCCCCCTGCCGCCAGGCATTCGGGCGGTGCCATGCGCACGGCACGCCGCGGCGTGGCCACCACGCTCATGCCCAGGCGGCGCACCTGCCCGGGCAGCAGGCAGTGCACCCAGGCTGTGCCCGTTGCGCCACCGCCCGCCAAGGCCTGCGCCCGTTCGACCTCGGTCGAGGCGTTCAAGCGTTCGAGTGCATCGGCCGCATGCGCACCGGGCACAGCAGCGCACACCGTCACTGCCGCGGCCACTGCACAAGCGGCCACCCCCTTCAAACTGCCCAAAGCCATGCTCACCCCGCGCGGAACTGCACGCGGCGGTTGCGCGGGCTGTAGGGATCGGTGTCGATCGGCTTGCGGGGCCCCTTGCCATCGACCTGCAACTGCTTGGGCGACAGGCCCTTCACCGACACCAGGTACTCGCGCACGGCCTCGGCGCGCTTGAGCGACAGGCTGTCGTTGTAATTCAGGGCCCCTTTGGCATCGGTGTGGCCTTCGATCACCACCTTGACAGTGCCTTCAGTCAGCTTGATGCCATCGGCAATGGTGTTGAGCTGGATGCGGGCCTGCGGCGTGAGTTGCGCCGAATCAAAACCGAACGTGACAGGCACCGACAGCGCGCTGGCTTCGGTCACCTGGCGCACGGGCTTTTGTTCCAGCGCTGCAAAGGGCGAACCGGAAGGCATCTGGCCCCGCAGCTTCTGCTGTTCGACCGCACCGCGCGAGAGGATGTCGGCCACATCTTGGGCCGAAGGGGTCTGGCCCTTTTCGTAGACCATCACCGACTGGGCCTGCGCCGTGGCCATGCCCGACGCCAGAACCCAAGGAAAAAGGACACGGGCGGCCACAGCCAGCCCAGTTGCACGGGGTGCCATCATGTGTTTCCCTGAAGATTGATTTGGTTGAAGGCGATTGTTCCATGCGAGGATGGGCGTTCGTGTCCCCTGAGCGGGGGGATGCCATGCCACACCCAAGCTGTGAACCGATTGCCATGAGCCACACCGCCTCCCCTGCTGCCCACGGCAGCACCCTGCCCGTGACCACCCGCACCGTGCAGGGCGCCTGCAACCTGTGCGAGGCCATTTGCGGCCTGACCTTCACCGTCGAGACCCAGGGCACGCACGAACGCATCGTGTCCATCAAGGGCAACGAGGCCGACCCGCTGTCGCGCGGGCACATCTGCCCCAAGGCCGTGGCCCTGAAAGACCTGCACGAAGACCCCGACCGCCTGCGCCAGCCCGTGCGCCGCGTGGTGGCCAACGGCCAGACCACCTGGCAACCGATCAGCTGGGACCAGGCCTTTGACCTGGTGGTGGAACAACTGGCCCGCGTGCGCGAACAGCACGGCTCGCAGGCCGTGGCCGTGTACCAGGGCAACCCCAGCGTGCACAACTGGGGCAACATCACCCACGCCCAGACCTTCCTGGGCCAGCTCAAGACCCGGCACCGCTATTCGGCCACCTCGGTCGACCAGCTGCCGCACCACCTGGTCTCGCACTGGCTGTATGGCCACCAGATGCGCATTCCGGTGCCCGACATCGACCGCACGCAGTTCATGCTGATCCTGGGGGGCAACCCCATGGCCAGCAACGGCAGCCTGATGACGGTGCCCGATGTGCGTGCGCGCTTCAAGGCCCTGAAGGAGCGCGGCGGCCAGCTGGTGGTGGTCGACCCCCGCCGCACCGAAACGGCCGCCCTGGCGCACGAACACCTGGCCATCGAGCCCGGCACCGACGCGGCCTGGCTGCTGGCCCTGCTGCACACCCTGTTCGATGAACAACTGCTGCGCCCGCGCCGATGGGACGGGCTGCTGCAGCACATCGAGGCCGTGCAACAGGCCGTGCTGGCCTTCAGCCCCGAGGCCATGGCGGCTGTCACGGGCATCGATGCGGCCACCACCCGCCGCCTGGCACGCGCCC
>JBEGRT010000351.1:0-3887 GCA_041180305.1 Pseudomonadota bacterium | reverse complement strand
CGACAACCCGGCCGGCATCCGTTTCTGACCGGCGCGCTTCGCCGGCTTCGATTGTTTTGAATGTCTGATTCCTCTCGGTCCGCCGTGGCCATCGTGGGCGGCGGCCCGGCCGGTCTGGCTGCGGCCGAAGTGCTGAGCCAGGCCGGCGTCGGCGTGCACCTGTTCGACGCCATGCCCTCGGTCGGGCGCAAGTTCCTGCTGGCGGGTCGCGGTGGTTTGAACCTCACGCACGCCGAGCCCACCGAGCGTTTCCTGCAACGGTTTTTCGAGCGCTCGCCCACCTTGCAGCCCATGCTGGAAGCCTTCGGCGCCCAGGCCATGCGCGACTGGGCCCAGGGCCTGGGCATCGACACCTTCGTGGGCAGTTCCCACCGCGTGTTCCCCACCGACATGAAGGCCGCGCCGCTGCTGCGCGCCTGGCTGCATCGCCTGCGTCAGCAAGGCGTGGTGCTGCACGCCCGACACCGCTGGATGGGCTGGGTCGGCGAGCCGGGCCGAAGTGCCTTGCGCTTCCACACGCCGAACGGCGAGGTGCAGCATGAGGCGCAAGCCACCTTGCTGGCCCTGGGCGGCGGCAGCTGGTCACGCCTGGGCTCGGACGGGGCCTGGGTGCAGCCGCTGCAGGCCCTGGGCCTGGACGTGGCGCCGCTGGAATCGGCCAACTGCGGTTTTGACGTGGCCCCCACCGGGCCCGAGCGCGAGGGCTGGAGCCCCTACCTGATCGACAAGTTTGCCGGCCAGCCCGTCAAGCCGGTGGCCCTGCGCGTGGCAGATGCCCAAGGGCAGGTCTGGCGCCAGCAGGGCGAATTCGTGCTCACGTCCACCGGCATCGAAGGCAGCCTGGTGTATGCGCTGGGCAAGCCCATCCGCGAAGTGATCCGCCGCGACGGCGCGTGCACTGTGCACATCGACCTGCTGCCGCAGCACACGCCAGAACAGGTGCTGGCCGAAGTGCAACGCCCGCGGGGCCCACGCAGCCTGAGCACGCACCTCAAGAGCCGCCTGAACCTGCAAGGGCTGAAAGTGGCACTGCTGCACGAACTGCTGCCACGCGAGACGCTCGACCACGTGCCCGCGCAGCTGGCGGCCGCCCTCAAGGCCCTGCCGATCACGCTGGCGCGCACCCGCCCGATGGACGAGGTCATCAGCACGGCCGGCGGCGTGCGCTTCGAAGGCCTCGATGCGCACCTGATGTCCCGCCAGGTGCCCGGCTTGTTCGTCGCCGGCGAGATGCTCGATTGGGAGGCCCCCACCGGCGGCTACCTGCTCACGGCCAGCATGGCCACAGGCCGCTGGGCGGCGCAGGGCATGCTGAACCGGCTCAGAAGTTCAGCGTCTTGACGCCTTCGGCAGTGCCCAGCAGGCACACGCTGGCCTTGTTGCGGGCGAACACGCCCACGGTGACCACGCCAGGCCACTGGTTCACGTCGCGCTCGAACTCGGCAGGCTGGCTGATCTGCAGGCCGGTCACGTCGACGATGATGTTGCCGTTGTCGGTGGTCACGCCTTCGCGCACCTTGCCCGTGCCACCCAACTTGGCGAAGGCACGGATCACCTGAGCGGCGGCCATGGGGATCACCTCCACCGGCAGCGGGAACTTGCCCAGCGCGTTGACCAGCTTGCTTTCGTCGGCGATGCACACGAAGCGCTCGGCCAGCTCGGCCACGATCTTTTCGCGGGTCAGCGCCGCGCCGCCGCCCTTGACCATGTGACCGCCGTGGTCGATCTCGTCGGCCCCGTCGATGTACACGCCCAGGCCACTCACGGTGTCGGCTTCGAGCACCTTGACGCCCAGGGCCTGCAGGCGCTGGGTGCTGCGCACCGAGCTGGACACTGCACCGGCCACAAAGCTGGCGTCCTTTTTCAGGGCTTCGCCCAGGGCGTCGATGAACTTGTCGACGGTCGAGCCTGTGCCCACGCCCACGATGCTGCCAGGGGTCACGTATTGAAGGGCGGCCTGGCCGACGAGGGTCTTCAGTTGGTCTTGGGTGAGTGCGGTCATGGGGTCTTTCTCCAGATCATCAAGGCGCCGTCCAGCAGGCCGATCAACACGGGCTGGTGCAGCATGTAAAAGGTCAGGCTCCACTGGCCCAGCAGGGTCAGCAGCCGCCAGGGGGCGGGCGCGCGCTCAGCACCGCCCGATTGAACACGTGAGGCCAGCCAGCCCGCGCGGTGCTTGAGCACCCAGGCCGTGGCCGCCAGGCCCGCACACATCACCCCGAACCAGGGCAGCAGGGGCACGTAGTCTTCCGTGATGGGCTTGCGCGTGACCAGGCCCAGCACGCTGGGCCAGCGGGCGTCGAACCAGGGGTGCTGCACCCACTGAGGCAGGGCAACGCACAGCGCGCCCAGGGCCAGCAAGGCCAGCAGATCGGTGAAGCGCTGGCCTCGCTTCAACCACAGAAGGGCCAGCAAGCGCGCCACGATCAGCATCACGGCCATGCCGTGCAGCACGCCAAAGTAGATCCAGCTGTTCGGGAACATGACGGCGCTGCCCGCACTGACCAGGGCGGCACAGCCGGCCACCTGGGCCCAGCGCTTCCAGAAACGCGGCCAGCTCTGGCCCTGCCAGGTGGCAATCGCCTGGCCGGCACCGGCGCACAACAGGAACAGCGACAGGATGGCGGTGCGCTGGTGCAGCCAGAACGGGTCGGCGTAGAAATTCCACGCCATGACACGGGCGTGGGCCAGGTCGAAGCAGAAATGGAAGGCGGCCATCCACACCAGGGCCGCGCCGCGCAGGGCGTCGAGCCGGTCGAAACGGGGTGTGGAATCAGAGGGATGCATCCGGGCGGGCTAATGGCTACACTTTCGCCCTTGATTTTCTCATTGGTCGGCCATGTCCCAAGCCCCCATCACACCACATCCTCGTCACCACATCGAATTGCTGTCGCCGGCCCGCACGGCCGACATCGGCATCGAAGCGGTCAACCACGGGGCCGATGCGGTGTACATCGGGGGCCCCAGTTTCGGCGCCCGCAGCAATGCCAGCAATGAAGTGGCCGACATCGCGCGCCTGGTGGCCCATGCGCACCGCTTCAACGCGCGCATCTTCACCACCATCAACACCATCTTGCGTGACGACGAGCTGGAGCCTGCCCGACAGCTGATCTGGCAACTGTACGACGCCGGGGTCGATGCCCTGATCGTGCAGGACATGGGCATCCTCGAACTCGATCTGCCCCCCATCCAGCTGCACGCCAGCACGCAGACCGACATCCGCACCCCGGAAAAGGCCCGCTTCCTGCAAGACGCCGGCTTCAGTCAGATCGTGCTGGCCCGCGAGCTGACGCTGCAGCAGATCCAGGCCGTGGCCCAGCACACCACCTGCGCGCTGGAGTTCTTCATCCATGGCGCCTTGTGCGTGGCCTACAGCGGCCAGTGCTTCATCAGCCACGCGCACACGGGCCGCAGCGCCAACCGGGGCGATTGCTCGCAGGCCTGCCGCCTGCCCTACAACGTGCTCGACAGCAAGGGGCAGGTGGTGGCTTATGAACAGCACGTGCTGTCGATGAAGGACAACGACCAGAGCGCCAACCTGCGCGCCCTGATCGACGCGGGCATCAGCTCCTTCAAGATCGAGGGCCGCTACAAGGACATGGGCTATGTGAAGAACATCACCGCCCACTACCGCCAGCTGCTCGACGGCATCCTGGAAGAGCGCCCCGAGCTGGCCCGTACCTCGTCGGGCCACAGCACCTTCTACTTCCAGCCAGAGCCCGAGCGCAATTTCAACCGGGGCACCACCGATTACTTCGTGACCGGCCGCAAGGAAGACATCGGCGCCTTCGACAGTCCCAAGCACCTGGGCCTGCCCGTGGGTGAAGTGGCCAAGGTGGGCGACACCTGGTTCGACGTGGCCATTGACCTGAACCAGACCGACGCCA
>JBEGRT010000350.1:0-4605 GCA_041180305.1 Pseudomonadota bacterium | reverse complement strand
GGCGCGTTTCAGAGCCCTTGCGTTCCAGCGTGGCTTCGTCGAACGTGACATACAGCGACACGGCCGGGCAGTCACGTCCTTCCTGCAGGGTGTAGCGCTGCACCACCTCGTCGGGCAGCATCGTGATCTTGTGGCCGGGCATGTACACGGTCGACATGCGGCCGCGGGCCACGCCATCGATGGGCGTGCCCGGCGCAATGGCCAGGCTGGGCGCCGCGATGTGGATGCCGTAGGTGACGGTGCCCGTGCCCAGGCCCTGCACCGACAGTGCGTCGTCGATTTCGGTGGTCTGCGAATCGTCGATCGAAAACGCCTGCACGGCCGCCAGGGGCAGCTCGTCGGTGATGGGCGGCGCGTCCATGGGCGCGAAGCCCGGGCCCTTGGGGAAGTGCTCGAACAGGAAGCGCTTCCAGTGGAACTGGTAGGGGCTGTCGATGGCGCCGGCGTCTTTCAGCAGGTCCAGCGGCGCGCGCTGGCTGGCTTTGGCGGCTTCGACCACGGCCTTGTATTCGGGGCCGTTCTTGTCGGGCTTGAACAGGATGCGGTAGAGCTGTTCCTTGATCGGGGCCGGGCATTGACCCGCGGCCAGGGCCTGGGCCCATTCAGCGATCTGCAAGGCCTGCTGCTTCTTGCGCTCGATGGCGGCCAGCGCCTGCTTGAGGATGTCTTCCGGGGCCTTCTTGAAGCGGCCCTTGCCCCGGCGGTGGAAGTAGTGCGGGGTGTCGAACAGGCGCATCAGCATGGCGGCCTGCTGCACGCTGGAGGGGTTGTCACCGAAGTATTCGCCGGCGATCTCTTCGAAGCCGAAATCTTCTTCGGGCGCCACTTCCCACACCAGGTCGGCGTCGATGTCGGCGCTTTGGGCCAGCGCCTGGGCCAGCAGCTCGGCCGGGGCCGGCTTGGCGAAACGGATCAGCACGTTGGCCGCCTTCACTTTCACGCGCTTGCCCGAATCGAGCTCCACCTGCAGGGAGCTTTCGGCTTCGGACATCACGCGGCCGGCGAGGAACTTGCCAGCATCATCGAACAGGGCAAACATGCGATCAGCGGGGAATGGTCGTGGTCAGTCTGCCATTGTCCCACTTTGGCGCCCCCCTGAATCGGTGGGCCGGCACCGGGCGGCGCACCCCGTTCAGAGGAGGGTGAAGCGGCCGCGGGCGTGAATCTGTCACAAAGCTGTCAGCGCGCCTGAGCAAGATGCGGGGCCTCAAGGGTCCCCCTCCATGACATTCACTCAGGTCTTTCCTCCGATGGGCGTGCGCCGTGCGCCGCATGGCTTCACCTTGCTGGAGCTGCTGGTCGTGCTGGTGATCATTGGCTTGCTGGCCGGCTATGTGGGCCCGAAGTTCTTCGCCCAGATCGGCAAGTCGGAAGTCAAGACCGCCACGGCGCAGATCGATGCGCTGGGCAAGGCGCTGGACCAGTACCGGCTGGACACCGGCCACTACCCCAGCAATGCCCAGGGCCTGGATGCCCTGTTCAACCGGCCGGCCGACGAACCCCGCTGGTGGGGCCCCTACCTGCGCAAGGCCCCGCCCCGTGACCCCTGGGGCCGCGATTACCAGTACCGCTCGCCGGGCCAGCATGGTGACTTCGACCTGTTCTCGCTGGGCAAGGACGGCCGTGAAGGCGGCGATGGCGAGAACCAGGACATCACGAACTGGTGACCATGCGCTACCTGGTTCGACACATGGCCCAAGGGCGGCTGGAGCAGCTGGCCCTGGAGGCCCCGGATGCCGCGTCGGTGCCCGCGGCCTTGCAGGCCCACCTGGGCTGCCCCGTGGCCACCCGCGATCTGGTGTCGGTGCAGCCCTGGCCACAACTGGCCGTGGTGCATGACACGCGGCCGAAGCCAATACCGAAGCCCATGCGCAGCACGCGGGCCCGCGGTTTGACCTTTCCTCAGCGCCTGTTCTGCCAGGAGCTGGCGGTGTTGCTCGATGCCGGCATCGCCTTGCACGAAGCCCTGACCACCCTGCATGAAAAAGAAACCGATGCGGCCGTGGCTCAGGTGCTGCAGGGCGTGGCCGATGGCATCGTGCAGGGCCAGACCCTGTCGCAGGCGCTGCGCGCCCACCCGGAGGCCTTCGGGCACCTGCTGGTGGCGTCGGTCGAGGCCAGCCAGCGAACCGGCCACACGGCCACGGCCTTGCGCCAGCATGCGCAGTACCTGGCCTGGGTGGCGGGCATGCGCGACCAACTGGTCGGTGCCCTGATCTACCCGGCCATCCTGGTGGGTGCCAGCCTGCTGGTGATGGCCTTCCTCACGGTGTTCGTGGTGCCCCGCTTTGCCGAGCTGTACGAAGGCCTGGGCGGCGAGCTGCCCTGGTTGTCGGGGGCCTTGCTGGCGCTGGGTCGCACGGTCAATGCCCACCCCTGGGCGACGCTGGGCGCGGTGCTGGGCCTGGGCGCAGCGGCCGTGGGCACGGTGCGGCACCCCCTGGTGCGCGCCCGCCTGGCGGCCTGGGTCTGGCAGATGCCCGTGGTGGGCGAGCGCTGGCGCCTGCTGGAGCTGGCCACGCTGTACCGCACCTTGGGGCTGTTGCTGCAGGCCGGTGTGCCTGCGGTGTCGGCCCTGCAATCGGCAGGCGAACTGCTGGGGGCGGCCCTTCGGCCGGCCCTGGCGCGTGCGGTCGATGCGGTGCAGGCCGGGCAACGCCTGTCGGAAGCCCTGCAGGCGCAGGGCCTGACCACACCCGTGGCCCTGCGCATGGTGCGCGTGGGCGAGCAGACCGGCGAAAGCGGCCCCATGCTGGAGCGCGCCGCCTTGTTCCACGACGAAGAACTGGCCCGATTCACCGCCTGGGTGGGCAAGGTGCTGGGCCCCGTGCTGATGCTGGTGATGGGCACCTTGATCGGCGGCATCGTGGTGCTGATGTACCTGCCGATCTTCCAGGTCGCGGAGCAGATTCAGTGACCGCGATGCTCGCCCACTTCACGCCCTTCACGCCAGACTGGTCGCTCTGGCCATTGCTGGATGCGCAGCGGCTCGGGGTGGTGGTGGGCCGCTGCAGCGGTGGTTCTGACGATGGCTGGCACGCAGCCAGCAGCGAGGCACCATCACCCCTTCTGATGGAGGCCGTGGCCCGCCGCCTGGGCCAGGCCGCTCGGTGGCTGCAGGTGCCGCCCGCCCTGATGCGGCAATGGCTGGACGAGGCCGAATCGGGCTTGAAAGCCCGCAGCATGCTCGATGCCGACACGCCCACAGGCGATGCCGAGGCCGACACCCTCGTCGGGCAGGACAGCGCCTTGCATGAACTGTCCCTGGCGGCCATCAGCCGGCAGGACAGCCCCGTCATCCGCCTGCTGGATGCCACCTTGTTCGATGCCCTGCAAGCGCAGGCCAGCGACCTGCACCTGGAAAGCACGGCGCAAGGCATGCTCATCCGGCACCGCATCGATGGGGTCATGCACGAGGTGGGCGATGTGAGCAGCCGCGAGCAGGCCGAGCAGCTGGTGTCCCGGCTCAAGGTCATGGCCCAGCTCGACATTGGCGAGCGCCGCCTGCCGCAGGATGGCCGATTCAAGCTGAGGGTCCGAGCCGCACAACCTGCTCAGATCGATGGCGGTGCCGTGCGCGAGGTGGATTTTCGCGTGTCGGTCATGCCCACGGCGCTGGGTGAAGACGCCGTGCTGCGCATCCTCGACCGCGCGCGCCTGGCCGGTGCGGGCGAGGCATCGCGCATGACCCTGGCCAGCCTGGGCTTCGACCCGGAAGGCGCGCAGCAACTGCGTGAACTGGCCACACGGCCCCATGGCCTGGTGCTGATCACGGGCCCCACGGGCAGCGGCAAGACCACCACGCTGTATGCGGTGGTGCAGGAAATTCACGATGGGCGAGACAAGATCATCACCATCGAAGACCCGGTGGAATACCAGCTGCCGGGCGTGGTGCAGATCCCGGTCAACGAGCGCAAGGGCCTGACCTTTGCCCGCGGGCTGCGCAGCATCCTGCGCCACGACCCCGACCGCGTGATGGTCGGCGAGATCCGCGACGCCGAAACCGCGCAGATCGCCGCGCAGGCGGCCCTGACCGGGCACCTGGTGTTGTCGACCCTGCACGCCAACAGCAGCCTCGATGTGGTCGGGCGCTTCATGCACATGGGGGTCGACCTGTACAACATGGTGTCGGCCTTGCATGGCGTGGTGGCGCAGCGCCTGATGCGGCAACTGTGCCGCCACTGCCGCGTGCCCGACCACGTGCCGCCCGAGCGCTGGCGAGCCCTGGGGCTGCAGCCCGATGCGCAGGGGGGCTGGCCCCAGGCCTGGCGGGCCGTGGGCTGCGAGGCCTGCCGCCACACAGGGTATGCCGGCCGACAGGCCATCACGGAAGTGCTCCAGATGGACGACACCTTGCGCGACCTGATCGTGTCGCGCGCGCCGCTGGTTCGCATCAAGGCCCATGCACGGGCCCATGGCACGCACTCGTTGCGGGCGGCGGGGCTGGCCCGCGTGCTGCGGGGCGACAGCAGCCTGGACGAGCTCGACCGCATCACCCTGGGGGAGGACTGAGAAGGTGCCTTTCCCGAGCAAGCCCCCCGCCACCGTGACCTTGTGGCCCGTGCCAGATGACGGGCCCTTGCGCCTGTCAGACGAACAGGCCCT
>JBEGRT010000349.1:0-3075 GCA_041180305.1 Pseudomonadota bacterium | reverse complement strand
GCACTGGCCCTGGCACCCGCTGCGCAAGCACAGTCGCCCATCGTCATCAAGTTCAGCCACGTGGTGGCCACCGACACCCCCAAGGGCAAGGCCGCTGAATTCTTCGCCAAGCGCGCCGCTGAGCTGACCAAGGGCAAGGTGAAGGTGGAGGTGTACCCCAACAGCCAGCTGTACAAGGACAAGGAAGAGATGGAAGCCCTGCAGCTGGGCTCGGTGCAGATGCTGGCACCTTCGCTGTCGAAGTTTGCGCCGCTGGGCGTGAAGGAATTCGAAGTTTTCGACCTGCCTTTCATCTTTGACGACTACAACGACCTGCACAAGATCACCCAAGGCACCGTGGGCGCCAACCTGCTCAAGAAGCTGGAATCGCGCGGCATCACGGGCCTGGCCTACTGGGACAACGGCTTCAAGGTCATGTCGGCCAACAAGCCCCTGAAGTACCCCGAAGACTACAAGGGCGTGAAGATGCGCATCCAGTCGTCGAAGGTGCTGGACGCCCAGATGCGCTCGGTGGGCGCTTTGCCCCAGGTGCTGGCTTTCTCGGAAACTTACCAGGCCCTGCAAACCGGCGTGGTCGATGGCACCGAGAACCCGCCCTCGAACCTGTTCACCCAGAAGATGCACGAAGTGCAGAAGCACCTGACCGTGACCAATCACGGTTACCTCGGCTATGCCGTGGTGGTGAACAAGAAGTTCTGGGACGGTCTGCCGGCCGACATCAAGGCCGCCCTGACCAAGGCCATGGCCGAATCGACCAAAGTGGCCAACGACACTGCCTTCCAGGACAACCAGGACGCACTGACCAAGGTGAAGGCCTCGGGCAAGACGACCATCTACACGCCCTCGAATGCCGAGCGCTTCATGCTCAAGAAGGCCATGGTGCCGGTGCACAAGCAGATGGCTTCTCGCATTGGCGACGAGACCCTGCAGGAAATCTACAAGGTGACGAACTTCGATCCCAGCAAGCTGTGATCTGAAGGGCTGACTTTGCGGAAAGCCCACGCATGACGTGGGCTTTTTTTCGACACCTTTCCCTGCCAAGGCAGGGGCTGCAACGAGGAGACAAGCCATGAAATGGCTCGACCGCCTTGAGGAATTCCTCATTGCCACCTTCATGGGGCTGGCAACTCTCATCATCTTCGTGTCGGTGATGCACCGCTACCTCGTGGGCGTGAGTTCGCCCCTGCAGGACTGGCTGCTCACCATCAACCTGGCCTGGGCCCAGGAAGCGACCATCTACCTGTTCGTGTGGATGGCCAAGTTCGGCGCGGCCTACGGGGTGCGCACCGGCATCCACGTGGGTGTGGACGTGCTGATCAACCAGCTCGCACCCGAAAACCGCAAGAAGTTCGTGCTGTTTGGCTTGCTGGCCGGCGCACTGTTCACGGGTGCCATTGCCGCCATGGGCGCAGGCTTCGTGTGGCACAACGGCGCGAACTACGCCTTCCACCATGCCTTTGGCCTGGACATGACCGACCTGATCGAAGGCCCGACCACACCCGACCTGGAGTGGCCGACCTGGATCATCTATTGCGCGATCCCGCTGGGTTCTTCGCTGATGTGCTTCCGCTTCCTGCAAGTGGCCTGGAATTTCGCCCGCACCGGCGAACTGCCGCACCACGACCACGGCCATGTCGATGGCCTGGAAGAAGAAACTGCCGCAGCCAAGGCCTGAAAGGACACCCCATGAGCGGAATCATCATCTTCGGGCTGCTGCTGGCCCTCATGCTGACCGGCATGCCCATCTCCATCTCCCTGGGCCTCACGGTGCTCACCTTCATCTTCGGGTTCACCAATGTGCCCGTGGAGTCGGTGGCCCTCAAGCTCTTCACCGGCATCGAGAAGTTCGAGATCATGGCGATCCCGTTCTTCATCCTGGCCGGCAACTTCCTCACCCACGGTGGGGTTGCCAAGCGCATGATCAACTTCGCCACCAGCATGGTCGGCCACTGGCACGGCGGTCTGGGCCTGGCCGGCGTGCTGGCCTGCGCCCTGTTCGCCGCGGTGTCGGGCTCATCACCTGCCACGGTGGTGGCCATCGGCTCGATCCTGCTGCCGGCCATGGTCAAGGCCGGGTTCCCCAACCGCTTCGGCGCCGGCATCATCACCACCTCGGGCGCGCTGGGCATCCTGATCCCGCCGTCGATCGTGATGGTGATGTATTCGGTCTCGACCAACACCTCGGTGGGTGCCCTGTTCATGGCCGGCGTGGTGCCAGGCCTGCTGCTGGCCTTCCTGCTGGGCCTGACCGCCTGGTGGCGTGCCCGCAAGTTCGGCTACCCGCGACTGCCCAAGGCCACCTTCACCGAACGCCTGAAGGCCTTGCGTGAATCGATCTGGGGCCTGCTGCTGATCGTGATCGTGATGGGCGGCATCTACACCGGCTTCTTCACGCCCACCGAAGCCGCCGCCATGAGCGCCGTCTACGCCTTCATCATTGCCGTGTTCGTCTACAAGGACATGGGCCTGAAAGACGTTCCCCGCGTGTTGCTGAACTCGGCCAACATGAGCGCCATGCTGCTGTACATCATCACCAACGCGGTGCTGTTCAGCTTCGTGCTGGCCAATGAAAACATCCCGCAGCAACTGGCCGACTGGCTGGTGGGCATGGGCCTGGGCCCGATCGCCTTCCTGCTGGTGGTCAACATCCTGCTGCTGGTGGCCGGCAACTTCATGGAGCCGTCGTCCATCGTGCTGATCATGGCGCCCATCCTGTTCCCGGTGGCCATGAAGCTGGGCATCGACCCCGTGCACTTCGGCATCCTGATCGTGGTGAACATGGAAGTGGGCATGTGCCACCCGCCGGTGGGCCTGAACCTGTACGTGGCCTCGGGCATCACCAAGATGGGCATCACCGAACTGACGATCGCTGTGTGGCCGTGGCTGCTGACCATGCTGGGCTTCCTGGTGCTGGTCACCTACTACCCGCCGCTGTCGCTGTGGCTGCCGAACCTGCTGATGAAGTAAGCCACGCACACTGCTTGAAATCGCCCGCAAGGGCCAAGGAATCGGCGTTCTCCACCCCCGAGACACTGTGGCCAGTGTCAAAGGGTGCCGATGTTGGAAAGGCCGCGA
>JBEGRT010000348.1:0-2975 GCA_041180305.1 Pseudomonadota bacterium | reverse complement strand
GAGAAGCCTACGAATCGCTGGCCAACGACTGCGAAGCCGCAGGCGTGCAGGCCGCCCCCCTGGTCAGCCGCCCTGCCGCACTGACTGGCGGGACCGGCCCCGGCGCCCTGAATGGCGCGGGCAGCGGGGGCCGCACGGGTGGCGGCTCGGGGCACGGCTCAGGTGGCGGAGCTGGCCATGGCATGCCCGGTGGGCGGCGCGGCCCCAGCACCATGGAAGCCCTGGGCAAGATGTTCGGCGTGGACTGGTTCGACGGCGAGACCGGCGACGAGCAGGCCCTGACCGCCCACACCGCCCCGCCAATGTCCGACAGCGGCATGCTGGGGCTGATGCGCAAGCTGCACACCCTCACCCGCCTGGATGTGCCGATGTGGTCGCCCAGCATGTCGTCCAGTGCCGCCGCACTGGAACCCGGCCTGCGTCTGGACACTGGCGCCGAAGTACCGCCCGGCGCTGGGGGGCGTCAAGCCCCGATCATGGTCAACGTGATCCGCGCCCACCGCGACGAACTGGTGGAAGCCACTGGCGGCGCCAAGCTCGACCAGATCGTGATCGACATCGTGGCCGCGCTGTTCGATCAGGTGCTGGCCGACCCGGCCGTGCCCCCCCAGATGGGCCGCCAGATCGGGCGCCTGCAATTGCCCGTGATGCGCGTGGCGCTGAAGGATCAGACCTTCTTTCACTCGCGCCGTCACCCGGTTCGCCAGTTGATCAACCGCATGGCCTCGCTGTCGACCTCGTTCGAGGTGCTGGACCAGGGGCCCGGCCAGGAATTCATCGACAAGGTGACGACCCTGGTCAGCGAGATCGTCGAAGGCGATTTCGACCAGATTTCCCTGTACGAAAAGCAGCTGAGTGAACTGGAGCAGTTCGTCGAGCAGCAGACTGTGCGCGAGGCCGAGGAAAGTGCGGCGGTGGCAGCCATGCTGGCTGGCCAGGAGGCCGACCTGCGGGTGCAGCAGCGCTACATGCAAAAGGTGCAGAAGGAGCTGGCCGATCTGGACGTGCCGGACTTCGTCAAGACCTTCCTGGCCCAGATCTGGACCCAGGTGCAGGTGCTGATGGTGGCGCGCCATGGGGCCGACAGCGATGTGGCGCAACGCGCACGGCAGGCCAGCAAGAACCTGGTGATGAGCGTGCAACCCAAGGGGCACCCCAGCCTGCGCGCGGCCTTCCTGAAGATGCTGCCCCAGCTGATGAAGGACCTCAATGAAGGCCTGGACCTGATCCAGTGGGCTCCGGCTGCGCGGCAGGAATTCTTTGCCCAGTTGCTGCCCCTGCACGCGGAAGCCCTGAAGACCCAGCCCGCCCACGAGCTGACCACCCGATTGCTGGAAGACCGGCTGCGCAAGGTGGACCAGATCCCGGTGCCGAGCCGCGAAGAGGCCGCGAACGACCCGCTGCCGCCCCCGATGCCCGATGCCGAGCCCCTGCCGCTGGTGTCGGCCCTGCCGGCCAAGGAAGCGCTGGCGGCCGGCTGGGTGAGCGAGCAGCAGGCAGCCGAAACGCCTGCTGGCCTGGACATCGACCTGAGCGCGGGCGACGACCCGGAGCTGGCCCAGATCGACCTGGAACTGCCGATGGACGACCCGGCGCCTGTCACGCAGGGCAGTTCGCTGGTGGACATCATCCAGCCGGGTGGCGCTTACCGCATGCTGCTCAAGGGGCAGTGGAAAAAGGTGCGCCTGACCTGGGTGAGCAGCTCACGCACCTTCTTCATGTTCAACCAGGGGCACCACCCCTCGAAGCAGACCATTTCGCTGACGGCCCGCGTGCTGCAGCAGATGTGCCAGAGCGGCCGCTTCAAGGCCTTCGAGCAGGCCCAGTTGCTGGAACGCGCCACTTACCGGGCCCGCAAGCAACTCGCGGCCCTGAACGCAAACCGCAAGATCGCGGCCTGAGCCCTGCATTCAGGGGGTGCCACACCCCACCAGTTGCAGGGCCATGGCCATGGCTTGCCCCATGCTGGACGGATCGGCCCTGCCCTGCCCCGCCAGGTCGAAAGCCGTGCCATGGTCAGGGCTGGTGCGCACCAGCGGCAGGCCCAAAGTGACATTCACCCCATCGGCCACCCCCAGGTACTTCACCGGGATCAGCCCCTGGTCGTGGTACATCGCGACCACCACATCGAACTCCCCCGGGTGAGCCGGCGGCGCATGGCGTGCCCGCATGAACACCGTGTCGGGCGCCCAGGGGCCGCTGGCGTCAATGCCCTGCGCGCGCGCGGCCGCAATCGCCGGTGCGATCACCTGGATCTCTTCATCACCGAACCGACCGCCCTCGCCCGCGTGGGGATTCAGCCCGGCCACCGCAATGCGCGGCCGCGCCAGGCCGATGCGCACCAGGCTGTCGTGGGTGATGCGGATGGTTTCGAGCACCTGTTCGTGCGTGACCGCCTCCAGCGCCTGGCGCAGTGACACATGGATGGACACCAGCACCGTGCGCAACTCGTGGTTGGCCAGCATCATGCGCACCGGCACCAGGGGCTGCCCCACCGGGGTGGCCAGGCTCTGGAGCAACTCGGTGTGCCCCGGGAAGGGCTCACCGGCGGCCGACAGCGCCTCTTTGTGCAGGGGCGCGGTGCTGAGTGCGGCAAACCGCTCCGCCATGCAGGCCAGCGCGGCCTGGCGCACGCACAGTGCCGCCGCCTGCCCCGCCAGAGCCGACACCTGCCCCCAGGGCAAAGTGGCCAGCCCTTCAGGCATGCCCGAGGGGCACCACACCGGCACCACGGGGCCGGCGCCATCTGGCGGGGCATCGAACACCTGCCGGACCTGCTCGGCCGATGGCGCCTCACCGTGGTGCACCACCCAGCGCCAGCCCAGGGCTTGCGGATGGGCTTGGGCCAGCACGGCCTGCGCCCTGACCAGCACCTCCGGGCAGCCCACCACCCAGGCCCGAGGGGCCTGGGGTTGCAGCCATTGCGCCAGCACGATCTCGGGCCCGATGCCGCAGGGGTCGCCCATGGTCAGGGC
>JBEGRT010000347.1:0-8031 GCA_041180305.1 Pseudomonadota bacterium | reverse complement strand
AAAGCCCCTTGGCCTTGAGGCCCTGGATCAGCGGCTGCAGCACCGCGGGGGCCCAGGCATCCTGGCGCGACCAGATGCCCAGGTGCGCCAACAAGATGTCGCCAGCCTTCACCCGGGCCAGGGCCTGCCGCAGCAACTGCGCGTTGGGGTAGCGGTCGCTGGGCAGCTCATCGCCCAGGAAGCCGGCATCTGTCCAGGGCACGTGGTGCCAGCCGCATTGCTGGGCAGCCGCCAGCAGGGCCGGCGAGGTCTTGCCGCCTGGCGCACGGAAGATGGCCCGCATGCGCTGCCCGGTCATCTGCTCGAAGCGGCGTGCCGGGCGGGCCAGTTCGGCGCAATAGGCCTGGGCATCCATCCACACGGGCTGCCCCGGGCGAGGGCCTGCGGTGGGCACCAGCTTGAACTGCAGACCCGTGGGGCCGCTTTTTTCGCCGCGGTACAAGCCATGGTCCCAGGTGTGGGCGCCGAAATCATGCCCTTTGCGCGACAGCGCCTTCCACCAGGGGGCCCAGGCATCGTCCAGGGTCTGCCCGGCGGGGCGGCCATCGACCGGCTGGGTCGGTTCGTTGGCCAGGAAAAACGTGGCCTTGACCTGCTCCTGGTCGAGCACCCGGTCGATCAGGGGCGCCACGCCCATGTGGCCGGTGTCGAAGGTGAGGTAGACGGGGGCGGCGCAAGGCGCACCGCCTGGGGTCGGCCCTGCCGCCCATGCTGAACCTGCGGCGAAGAACACCGCCGCAGCGCAAGCAGTCGCCAGCGAACGGCTGGCCGCACGCCAGCGGATCAACAGGCTGAAAGCCGTGTCAGCGGGGCGCATGGTCCAGCGTCCAGACGCCGTGCGGCGAGCGCCCCACGGGCACCTGCCGCACCACCTTGCCCTGCACCGTGTCGATGAAGGTCACCTTGCGCGCCCAGCGCGAGGTCACCATGATGGTCTTGCCATCGTTGAGCAGGTCCATGCAGTCCGGGCCACCCGGCGCCGGGTAGTTGCCCACCACGGAGAAGGTCTGCATGTCGATCTTGCTGATGGTGTTGGCCACGCGGTTGCTCAGCAGCACATGGCGCTTGTCACCCCAGGCGCGGAAGGCGTGTGCACCCTCCCCGGTCTCGATGCGCTTGGTCAGCACCGGCTTGGCGCCGCTGACGTCGTACACCTCGACGAACTTGTCGCCGGTCAGCGCCACCATCAGGAACTTGTCGTCCCGCGACAGGAACACGTCGGCCGGGAGCTTGCCCACGGGCACCTTCCAGCGAGGCGCTTGCGTGGCCAGGTCGATGGCGATCAGCTCGTTGCTGTCCTGCATGGTCACGTAGGCCACGGTGCTGCGGCTGTCGATGTAGATGTGGCTGGGGGTCTTGCCGGTGGGAATGCGCTTGGCCAGCGAGAACTCCCAGCCCGTGCCGGGCTTGTTCACCGCCTTGTAGATGTCGACATGGTCCAGGCGGTTGGCCGCGGTCACGAACCACTTCATGTCAGGCGAAAACCGCAGGTGGTAGGGGTCGGCAATGCCGGTGATGACCTTTTGGACGTTGCCCGTGCGCGGGTCCAGGAAGGTGATCGAATCGCTCAGGGCGTTGGCCACCAGCAGCGACTTTTCGTCGGGCGAGAGGTACAGGTGGTGCGGCTCCTTGCCCGTGGGCACCCGGCGAACTTCCTTGAAAGTGAGCGGGTCGATGATGCTGATGCTGGCATCCAGCGAATTCAGCGCAAAGATGGGCGCCGGGGCCGGGCGCGCCGCAGGCGTTGCGGCAGGCTGAGCTTGTGCCGAAGCGGTCGAGGGCTGCGCCCAGGCCGACGATGTCACCCCCGCCACCCCAGCCACCACCGACAGCACCAAGGCCTCACGAGAAATTCGACGCAGGGCACCCTGCAACACGCTGCTGAAAGTCAATTCAATCACCTGAAATCAAGCCGCGGAGTTTAAGCGCCCCAGCGCCGCTCTCCGCTCGCCACCGCGCAAGGCTTGACCTGGCGCATGCCACAACCACGACCTCGGTGGGCTCGCTGTTCAGCGGTCGTCGCCCAGAATCCCGCCCAGCAGCCCCCCGGCACCACCCGCCGTGAGGCCACCCAGCAGACTGCTTTCCTCGCGGCCGCCACCCTGTTGAGGTGCCGCCGCAAAAATGCGTGAGGCCAGGCGTGAGAACGGCAAGCTTTGCAGCCACACATGGCCCGGTCCGCTCAGGCGAGCCAGGAACAGCCCCTCCCCGCCGAACAGCGCCGTCTTGACCTTGCCCACGTACTGGATGTCGAAATCCACGCTGGGGGTGTAGGCCACCACGCAACCAGTGTCGACCATCAGTACTTCACCGGCCTGCAGCTCACGACGCACCAGGGTGCCTCCTGCATGCACAAAGGCCAGCCCGTCGCCTTCCAGCTTCTGCATGATGAAGCCTTCGCCCCCGAAAAAGCCCGTGCCCAGCTTCTGCTGCAGGGCTATGCCCAGCGATACGCCACGCGCGGCGCACAGGAAGGAATCCTTCTGGCAGATCAGGGTGCCGCCCAGCTGACGCAAATCCATCGGGATGATCTTGCCGGGGTACGGGGCAGCAAAAGCCACGCGGCGCTTGCCCTGCCCCTGGTTGGTGTAGACCGTGGTGAACAGCGATTCGCCCGAGATCAGCCGTTTGCCTGCGACCAGCAACTTGCCGAAAAAGCCGCCTTCCTGCTTCGAGCCGTCACCGAACACGGTGTCCATCTCGATGCCAGCGTCCATGAACATCATGCTGCCCGCCTCGCCAATGGCGGCCTCACCGGGGTCGAGCTCGACCTCCACGAACTGCATCTCGCTGCCCTTGATTTCGAAATCGACGACGTCCATGGCCATGTGGGTTGCTCCAGAAAAACAACAGGCGGCACTGGCGCGAACCCCAAGCCCGCGCTGTCCGCAATTGACATCACAATGTGCGGGCGCAATGCGACCGCTCGCGGCGCCGATTGTGCGCGCATTCCCCGGTTCCCTGACACACTGCCACCATGAACCTGCTGGCCTCGCTGCACGCCCAGACGCTGTACATCACCGTGACCGTGGTGATGTTCTCGGCTGCATCGCTGCTGACCTGGGTGGGATTCACCCAGCGCACCTACCGCGGCTTCTGGTGGTGGGTGTGGGCCCAATGGTTGAACCTGGGCAGCGCGGCCTGCCTGCTGCTGGTCGACACCCACCCGATCATGCTCGCACTGTCGGTGGTTCTGGCCATGCAGTGGCCCATCACCATGCTCACCGGCTTGCGCAGCTTCTATGTGCGCTCGGAAATGTTCGCGCCCCCCTGGGTGGACCGGCTGGTGCTGGCTTCGGCCTTCCTGCTGTGGTCAGGCACCCGGGTGCTGCTGCCCGATGATGTGGCTGCGCGCGTGGTGGCGTTCTCGGTGGGCAGCATGGCCTGCTATGCCTACTCGGCCGCCATGGTGCTGTCCATGCCTGACCACCGCCGCAGCGCGAACATCCGCGCCATGGCCTTTTTCCTGATGCTGGCCGTGCCCATCCAGCTGCCGCGTCTGCTCGATGCCTGGTCGGCCTGGGGGGATCCCACGGTCCACCCCAGCTTCGTGGCCACGCAACCGGCCCTGGTGCTGGCGCTGATGGTGGGGGTGCTGCTGGCGGTTTACATGGGCCTGATGCTCACTTACGAGCGAACCGAACATGACCTGCGCGAATCACAGCGCCAGCTGCGCCTGATGGTCGAACTCGACATGCTCACGCAACTGCCCAACCGCGTGCACTTCATGGAAAGTGCGCGTCAGAGCATCCGGCTGTCTCGTCCGGGCAGCTGCACGCTGCTGGTGTTCGACATCGACCACTTCCGGCGCATCAATGAAACCCACGGACACGCGGCGGGCGACACCGCCCTGAAGCTGGTGGCGGGCGTCGGGCGCAACATGCTGCGTGGGCGTGACCTGATCGGCCGCCTGGGGGGAGACCAGTTCGTCTGCCTGCTGCCGGAAACCCCGGAAGCCGATGCATTCCGCGTGGCCGAACGCATGACGCGCCTGGTGCTCGACAAGCAGCACACCCAGGACGGCCGGGATCCGGTGCGCCTTAGCTTCGGCATCGTTCAGATGCAGGACAATGAGGGCCTGGATCACTCCATCCACCGGGCCAGCGAGGCCCTGGCAGAAGCCAAACGACGTGGCCGGGCCTGTGCCGTCAGCACCCGCCCCCACGACACCCAGGGCTTTGAGGTGGTCCATGTGCAGCCCCTGGCCCCTGCGGCCAGCTGATCCCCTCACCGTTTCTTCCTGCTTGTTCCCATGCACTCTGTCGACGTCGCCGTGATCGGCGCGGGCGCTGCGGGCCTGTTCTGTGCCGGCGCGGCAGGCCAGCGCGGCCTGAAGGTGCTGCTGATCGACCATGCCCCCAAGGTGGCCGAGAAGATCCGCATTTCTGGCGGCGGTCGCAGCAACTTCACCAACCGCGACGCCACACCGGCCAACTACCTGAGCGAGAACCCCCATTTCTGCCGCTCGGCCTTGTCGCAATACACCAGCGGCGATTTCATCGCCCTGATGCAAAAGCATGGCGTGCCCTTCCACGAAAAGCACAAAGGCCAGCTGTTCTGTGACCACAGCAGCCAGCAACTGATCGATGTGCTGCTGGCCGAATGTGCGCAAGGCCAGGTCGAACGCTGGCAGCCCTGCGGCGTGAAGGCCGTGCGTGCGTTGCCCGCTTCTGCCGACGACACTTCGGGCGCCTTGCCGGCCCGCTACGAACTCGACACCGACCGTGGCCCAGTGCAGGCCCGGCACGTGGTGGTGGCCACCGGTGGCCTGTCGATCCCGAAGATCGGCGCGACCGATTTCGGCCATCGCCTGGCCGAACAGTTCGGGCACCGCATCGTGCCCCTGCGCCCCGCCCTCGTCCCCCTGACTTTTGACGCTGCCGCGTGGGCGCCGCTGGTTCCACTGGCCGGTGTGGCCCTGCCCGTGCGCATCGGGGTCGACACCCCACCGCCCAAGGGCAAGGGCAAGCCTGTGCGCGTGAGCTTTGACGAAGACCTGCTTTTCACCCACCGCGGCCTCAGTGGCCCCGGGGTGCTGCAGATTTCCAGCTTCTGGCAGGAAGGCACGTCGCTGCACATCGACCTGGCGCCCGGCCTGCCCCTGGCCGATGCACTCAAGCAGGCCAAGAGCGGCAACCGAAAGCAGCTGGCCAACGCCTGGAAAGACACCCTGCCCGACCACGTGCCCCAGCGCCTGGCCCAGACCTGGCTGGCCCTGACGCGTGAACAGGTGCCGCAGTTGCGCGACGAACAGATCATGGCCGAGGCCCGCGACAAGGACCTCGAAACCCTGGGGCATTCGTTCAACGACTGGGCCATCTCGCCCAAAGGCACCGAAGGCTATGCCAAGGCCGAAGTGACCGTGGGCGGTGTGGACACCCGTGACCTGAATTCCCGCAGCATGGGAAGCAAGCTCAGCCCCGGGCTGCACTTCATCGGTGAAGTGGTCGATGTGACCGGCTGGCTGGGGGGCTACAACTTCCAGTGGGCCTGGTCCAGCGGCATGGCCTGCGCCCGCGGCATGGCGGCCGAGCACGGCTTTGTCGAACCCTGAAAGGCGCACAGGCGCTAAGATCACGCCCCATGAGCTCCACCCACTTCGGTTTCGAAACCGTCGACGAATCGCAGAAGGCCAGCCGCGTGCGCGGCGTGTTCGACTCTGTGGCCAGCAAGTACGACATCATGAACGACCTGATGTCGATGGGCCTGCACCGCGCCTGGAAGGCCTACACCATCGCCGCCAGCGGCGTGCGTGAGGGCCACAAGGTGCTCGACATTGCAGGCGGTACGGGCGATCTGTCCATGGCGTTCGCCAAGCGCGTGGGCGAGCGCGGCATGGTGGTGCACACCGACATCAACGAGGCCATGCTGGGCACAGGGCGCGATCGCCTGGTCAACGCCGGCCTGATGCTGCCCACCACGTTGTGCGACGCCGAAAAGCTGCCCTTCCCGAACGACACCTTCGACATCGTCACGGTGGCCTTCGGCCTGCGCAACATGACCCACAAGGACGCTGCCCTGAAAGAAATGTGCCGCGTGCTCAAGCCGGGCGGGCGCCTGCTGGTGCTGGAGTTTTCCAAGGTGGCCAAGCCCCTGGAAAAGGCCTACGACTGGTACAGCTTCAAGCTGCTGCCCAAGATCGGCAAGGTGGTGGCCAACGACGAAGACAGCTACCGCTACCTGGCTGAATCCATCCGCATGCACCCCGATCAGGCCACCCTCAAGGCCATGATGAAGGACGCCGGATTCGGCCATGTCGATGTGCACAACATGACCGGCGGCGTGGTGGCCCTGCACATGGGCCTGAAGTGCTGATCTGAGGGCTGCGGTGGTTGACACGCTCCTGAGCGTCACGGCACTGTCGAAGGCCACGGGTGTCGGGGTGCGCAACATCCGTGCGTGGCAGACTGCCGGCCTGCTGCCGCCGCCCAGCCTGCACGGCCGCCGCGCCCTGTACAACGCACAGCACGCCCAGCGCCTCGAACTGATCAAGGAACTGCGGGCCCTGGGCTTTGGTCTGGATGCCATTGGCGCCATGCTGGCCGAAGTGCCCATGACGGCCAACACCACCCATTCGCTGGTCACGCAGATGTTCTCGCAGGGCTTCTTCCAGGTCGAAAAGCCCGAGTACCGCACCCTGGAGCAACTGGCTTCACACTGGGGTGAACGCGCCACGCCAGAACAGGTACAACAGCTGATCCGCAATGGGCTGTACAGGCAGGTGTCGCCGCCGGGCACACCACTGAATGAAGCCGTGTTCGAAGTGCTCAGCCCCAGCCTGTGGTCGATCGGCAAGCAACTGGCCGACCTGCGCATTCCCATGGACACCGTGCTGGGCTTGCAGGAGCGCCTGATCGAGCAATGCCGCAGCCTGGCCAAGCTGTACGTGGATCAGTTTGTGGTGAGCATGGTGCAGCAGATCAAGCGCGAAACCGATTCGCCCGAACTGCCACCCAGCGTGCTGCGCAGCCTGCACCAGCTGATCGAACGCCTGCGGCCCATTGCCATCGGCTCGGTGTCGGCCGCCTTCCCTGTGGTGCTGCAACAGGAATTCGACCGCGATGCGCTCGACCTGATCATGCAGCAGCTGGCTCAGGCTTTTTCAGCCCCCGAGGGCAACGGCACCGACCGCTCGGAACCCGTCTGAAAGAACTCGCCCCCGGCGATGTGGTGCAGCATGTGCTGGTTTGGCTGCAAACGCAGCCATCGTCCGTTGGCATAGGCCCGCGCATCGGCCCAGGCGGCCACCACCTCGGCCAGCACCAGGTCATGGCGCTGGAGCACCTCGGCCTCAGGCAGGAGGCGACACTCCAGCCAGGCCACGCAACCGGCCACCAGTGGAGCCTGGACCACCGACGAGGCCATCACCGACAGACCACTGTGGGCCCACTTGTCAATGTCACGACCCGATGTGGTGCCCACTTGCCGAACCGCATCGGCCTGCCCGACCACGGGCACGTTCAGGACGAACTCGCCACTGGCTTGCAGCAACTCGCGCGTCAGCGTGGCACGGTCGACCACCACCGCCACCTTGGGCGGGTTGAAATCGAGCGGCATGTTCCAGGCCGCCGCCATCACGTTCACACGCCCGGCATGGGCGGCAGACACCAGCACAGTGGGGCCATGGTTGATGAGGCGGTAGGCCTGCGCCAGCGGCACAGGCTGCAGCCACTCAGAGCGTGCCGTCATCACGGGTGGAGCCGCTTGTTCGTTCATGTACACAGTATGCCGCCCACCCACGTCCACCCACGTCCACCCAGCGCAATCCCCCAGCAGCGCCCGTTCGGCGCCCCGCTAACATCTGGCACATCAACAGACATTCAGGGAAACATCGTGGTCAGATCGGCTTCATCCAGAGGCTCCAGAGGCATGCCGACCTTCGTCGGGGTTGTGTTTGTGGTGGGGGGACTGTTCCTGGGCAGCTTCTTCGCTTGGCTCTTTGTGCCAGAGATGCTGGCGTTGAGCACCTACCAGCGCGCCGACGCCTTCATTCAGCACGTGTCCTATCACGAAGGGAACAAAGGTTCCTTC